>CAYIYN010000040.1:1028-12563 GCA_964367645.1 uncultured Bacteroidaceae bacterium | reverse complement strand
GGATATATTGCATCAACTGCGTTGATTATTTCCTGATTAAGATTGGCAATTTCGGTGTCGTTTTTGGAAATGTTCTTATATCTGAAAGATATAGAAGAATCCGAGGCTGTGTTTGCCGTCTGCTGCTGAACGTAACTGACTGTTACGCCGTATTTTTCAATCTCGTTTGTGATAAGACGTCGGTTTTCGTCATAGTTGTCAATAGCGTCCTGTCCAAGCCTGACGTTTAGTACTGTGCCGCCTTCAAAGTCTATGCCAATGTTGATTGCGTTTGTATAACTGCCTGTCGTCGAACCTAAGATTATTATGACAAGCAATGCAATGACGATAAAAATAACGGGAATGGTGAACCAAATCTTATCTCTTTCGCAAATTTTGAAATTGTGCAAATAATCGAGGAATTTCGTGTTTTTCATATTACTTTTCCTCCTTAGCAGCAATAGGTGCGCGTTTTAGAGCATACAGTTTTTCGTTTATCGATTTGTCCTTTTTGTCAAATTTCGCCGTTAGAGGCAAGAAGCACCGGAGAATTAATCTGGTGATAAGAAGGCAGGTGAACATCGACAAAATAATACCGATAAACAGCGTAATTGCAAAGCCGACGACTGACGCAGAACCCACAACCCATAGCACGACTGCGCCGATTATGGTTGTTACGTTGCCGTCAACGATGGCTCCCAAACTGCGCTTGTAACCAGCCTTTATTGTGGTTTGCAATGGTTTGGAGGAGTTTCGATATTCGTCACGGATACGCTCGAAAATAATAACGTTGCCGTCAACTGCCATACCTATCGAAAGCAATATGCCTGCGATGCCCGGGAGTGTCAATTGCACCCAAGGCAAAACCGAACAGAACCACAGCAGAAGCACGATATAGATGCAAAGCGCGATGTCGGCGGCAAGCCCCATAAAGCGGTATACAACCCCCATAAAGATAAAAATCAAAGCGACGCCGATTATTCCGGCAAGGAGTGCGTTTTGGATTGCGCTTTCACCAAGCGTTGGCGATATGTTCTTAACTTCGGTCTGTTCAAGCGATACCCCGAAAGTGCCCGACTGCAAGCGCGTTGCAAAATCTTTGGCTTCGTCGTATTTATAGCCGTCGCTTGACCCGCTTGTGATTATTGCCGAACCGTTTGTGATGGCGCTGTTTACGGTGACCGTGGTGTAGTATTCGCCATCGATATAGATATAGGTTTGCTGTCCTACGTATGCTTGTGTGAATGACGCAAATGCAGTGGTGCCTGCATCGTTGAATTTCAAGCCTACGGCATATTTACCGTTTTCGTCAAGAGTCACGTACGCGTTTTCAAGATGTTCGCGTCCGATAATCACCGCTTCGGCTTCCGCACTGTTTTCGCCCTTAAATTCCAAAGAGGCGGGACGTCCGATAAGCTCCAAAACTGTTTCGGGATCATCGATATCGGGAACTTCAACGCGAATAGTATTTAATCCGTTGCTGCTGGTGCCTCTTGTGACGGTTGCTTCGGTATAGCCCTTGGAGACGAGCATTTCTTGCAAAGAATCGACAGTGCCTTCAATACGCGTGTCCAAATCTTCAAATTCGTCCTCTTGAACCGTAAATACCGCGGAAACGCCGCCGGACATATCAAGACCTAACTTGATTGTACGGGCATAGCCGTGGTAATCATAAACAGTATTGCCTATCGGAAATTCGATAACAGCGAACACCGCCATCAAAACAATGAAGACGGCTACCACCGACAATACTATGATTGACTTCTTCTTGCTCACGGGGTTGACCTCCATAATAATAAACATAAATAGTATAAACTTAGATAAGTGAATAGTCAACAAAAAATCAGCGGATTTAAGCCGATTTTCGAGGCTTAAATATGCACTGTAAACTTGAAATTCGGCTGACAAACGACGTCATATAACGTGCCGATTTAGCATACACTGCACTATGAAAAACTCATCGGAATTTTCAAAAGACTGCGTTGACTGTCTTAAAGCCGTGCTTATCGGGCTTGTGGTTTCACTTGCGCTCGTTTTGATATTTGCTTTGATAGTGAGGTGGGCATCTCTCGACGAGAAAATTATCGTTCCCGTCAACTACGCAATAAAAATTTTATCTTTGGCTTTGGGCTGTTTGTTTGGATTTTCAAACAAACGAAACGGAGTAATAAAAGGCGCGGTTTCGGGACTTGTGTTTATGCTGCTGACATTTTTTGTTTTTGCCGCATTGGACGGTTTCAAAAATGTGCACTTCAACTGGATAGATTTGATTTGTCTTACGGTTGCCGGAGGAGTTTGCGGAGTGATATCCGTGAATCTTCACCCGACGTTGCTTCGCAGAAAATAAACGATGAATATAAACAAGCCAAACACTCGTATGGGGGTTATAAATGCGAAATCAGCCACGTCTGAATAATTAGACATTCCTCTTAGATTCGCCGCTTTTCCCCTAAAAACCAACAAAAACACTTCCGTGTGCACGGAAGTGTTTTTGTGTTAATCAAATTAATGTTTAATTATTTGTCGTCAAGATTTGCAATGTCACCAAAGACATCTTTTTTCTCGTCCTTCTCATCTTCTTGAGGGGCATACTCTACGGGCGCATCGCTCACGATTGGAGCGCTTTCGTCTGCGGGGGCTGCCACGTTTTCGAGAACAAGACCGACTGCGTTGCGGTCGATAACGACGAGAGTGGGGTTGTTTTCAGTGCCTACATTCACGACTAGGGTGTTGTCTGCATTGACTTGGGTTATTTTGCCAACGAGTCTGCCGATGGTCATAATTTTTGTGCCGACGGTAAGACCGTTCATCATTGCCTGTTGTTGTTTTTGGCGTTTCTTTTGAGGAACGATAGTGAGAACAATCATCAAAACGAGTACGACGCCGATGATAATATACATAATTGTTTGAGTGTTCATTTTTTCTCCTTATATGAATGAGCAACTGCCATTCCGATTGAATTAGTTTATATTATACACTAATCAAATTGAAAAGCAACTAAATTTATACATTGATTTTCAACCTAAAGTGTAGTTTTTCATAAATTCTTCTATGAAGGTTGCATAACGGTCTTCGTTTATTGCTTGACGAATGTCCGCGGAAAGGCGTTGCAGGAAGCGGATATTGTGAATCGAGAGCAATCTGCCGCCCATTATCTCGTCGGCTTTTATAAGGTGACGGATGTATGCACGGGTGTAATTGCGGCAAGCATAGCAGTCGCAATCGGCTTCGATAGGAGTGAAATCCTCGGCAAACGGTGCGTTCCTGATTGTCAAAAACCCCTCTTTTACCATTGCCGTTCCGTTGCGTGCAATTCTTGTCGGCAACACGCAGTCGAACATATCCACGCCACGTGCGACGCCCTCGACAATATAATCCGCCGTGCCCACGCCCATCAGATAGTGAGGCATTTCTTTGGGCAGTCGCGGCTGAAGCACGTCCAGCATTTCATACATTTTTTCCGCACTCTCGCCGACCGATAAACCGCCTATGGCTATGCCGCATGTTGCGTACGGAACGGTGCGTTCCAAACTCTCAAGTCTAAGGTCGGGATATATATTGCCCTGTATTATCGGGAAGAGAGTTTGATACGGTTTCAGTTCAACTTTGCTACATCTGTCCAGCCATTTTAAGGTTCGCTCCATTGCGTCGCGTGCCTTGTCGTGTTCGATATCGGGTGCCGTGCATTCATCAAATGCCATAACTATGTCACTGCCCAAAGCACGTTGGATTTCCATCGCTTTTTCAGGCGAAAAGAAGTGGCGGCTGCCGTCGATGAAACTGTTAAACTCCATCCCTTCGTCCGTGATTTTTCTCAAAGACGAAAGAGAAAAAACTTGAAATCCGCCGCTGTCTGTTAAGATTGCACCGTCCCAATTCATAAATTTGTGCAGACCGCCCGCCCGCTCGATAAGTTCGTGTCCGGGGCGCAAATAGAGGTGATAGGTGTTGGAAAGCAAAATTTTAGAGCCGGTATCTCTCACCTCTTCCGGTGACAGTCCTTTTACGGTTGCCTTGGTGCCGACCGGCATAAAGCACGGGGTGTCGATAACTCCGTGTTCGGTGTACAATCTACCGGTTCTCGCTCCGGTGTTTTTATCTTCGTGCAAAACTTCAAAACGCATAATTTATCCTTTTATTCAAAGAAACAACTATCGCCGAAAGAGAAAAAACGATATTTTTCTTTGACTGCGGTGTTGTAAATTTCAAGGGTTTTCTCGCGCCCCACAATCGCGGATACAAGCATAATCAGTGTGCTTTCGGGCAAATGGAAGTTGGTTATAAGCGCGTCCACCGCCTTGAATTTGTAGCTCGGATATATAAAAATTTTGGTGTCGCCCTTGCAAGGCTTTACAAATCCGTTTTCGTCTGCAACGGTTTCCAGCGTCCTAACTGACGTTGTGCCGACGGCAATAACACGCCTGCCTTCTTTTTTTGCGGCGTTAATCTTCTCTGCAGCGTCCTCGCCAACCTCGTAATACTCCGTGTGCATTTCGTGCTCCAAAATATTTTCGGCTTTTACGGGTCGGAAAGTTCCAAGCCCGATATGGAGTAAAACAGTTGCAAATTCCACTCCCTGCTCTTTTAGTTTTTCCATAAGTTCGGGAACGAAATGCAATCCTGCGGTGGGTGCGGCAGACGATCCGTCTATCTTGCTGTAAACCGTTTGGTATCTTTCTTTGTCGTTCAACTTTTCGTGAATGTAAGGCGGCAAAGGCATATTGCCGACGCGCGAAAGGATATCTTCAAAAACACCCTCAAATTGGAAATTCACAGTCCTGACGCCGTAATCGCCAATGCTTTCGACCGTTGCGCAAAGTTCGTCCGATATGTGTATCACCGTGCCCGTTTTCGCCTTTTTTGCAGGGCGCATAATCGCTTCCCACCGAGTGTAATCCAACCGTTTCAAAAGCAAAATTTCAAAGACACTTTCTCTGCCGTCTACGTGCCCGAAAATACGTGCGGGGATAACTCTTGTGTTGTTTATGACAAGCAAATCGCCTTTCTTCAAAAAAGAGCCGATATCGTAAAAATGCGTGTGAGTAATCTCGTCTTTTGCTTTGTCATACACCAAAAGCCTACTGCTGTCGCGCGGCTCAACGGGAGTTTGAGCAATAAGTTCTTCAGGCAAATCGTAATAATAATCGTGTGTTTTCAGTCCGTCCATTCTATCCGTTTTCGTCAGTTTGATGACAATAGTAATATCACCAAAAAGCATTTTATCAGTCGCATATGTAAAATAAAACGCTGTTTATGTCAAAATCAATTTGCGCCGTGAGGCACGCCCAAATGTCTGTAGGCGTTGGGTGTGCAAACTCTTCCTCTGGGTGTTCTTGCGATAAATCCGAGTTGAATGAGAAAAGGTTCAACAACTTCTTCGATGGTGGTTGTATCTTCTCCGGTCGCCGCGGCAAGGGTTTCAAGTCCAACGGGACCGCCGCCGAATTTGTGAATAATCGTATCAAGCACAGCCCTGTCAACAACATCAAGACCCAGTTCGTCAACGTCCATAAAGGCAAGTGCTTTTTTTGTTATGGCAAGGTCGACTTTGTCAAGATTTTCGTACTGAGCAAAGTCGCGCACGCGCTTCAAAAGTCTGTTCGCCACTCTCGGCGTTCCTCTGCTTCGCTTTGCAAGTTCTATCGCGGCATCGCTGTCAATGGTTGTGTTGAGTATGCCGGCGGAACGTCTTATTATTTTTGTCAGTTCTTCGGGGTTATAAGTTTCTAGGCGGAACTTAATTCCGAAACGGTCGCGCAAAGGGCTTGACAGCATACCCTCTTTGGTTGTCGCGCCTATGAGAGTGAAATGTTTTAGTGCCATTCTTATGCTGCTTGCCATCGCGCCGGTGCCGGTTACCAAATCCAAAGAAAAGTCTTCCATTGCGGGGTACAAAATTTCTTCTATATTGCGGTTCAAACGGTGGATTTCATCAATGAATAATATGTCGCCTTTTTCCAGTTTTGTAAGCATTGCGGCAAGGTCTACTGCCTTTTCAATGGCAGGACCCGACGTCACTTTTACTTGCGCGTTCATTTCGTTTGCGATAACGTGCGCGAGGGTTGTTTTGCCCAATCCCGGAGGTCCGTAAAGCAAAACGTGGTCGAGGGCGTCGCCCCTTGATTTCGCCGCCGAAATATATACGTCGAGATTATGTTTTATTTTGGCCTGCCCGACATATTCCGACATGGTTTTCGGGCGCAGGGAGTTTTCCTGATCGTCTTCGTCAAGTTGCACGCCGGATATAACTCTTTTGGGCATTTCCGCCTGCTCGCCTGAAAATCTGCTGATAATTCCTTCCATTGATACCTCTTAACCCAAACGAATAAGGGCTTCTCTTATGATGTTTTCGGTGCCCGAAACAATCTTTGAAACTTCTGTCACAATCCTCACGGCGTCGGTGTTTGAAATGCCAAGCGCGGCGAGCGCGAAAATTGCGTCCGATTGTTCTTTGTCGCCTCCGCTCACAGTTTCGCCGCTAATCATATCAACAAAGACTTGATCTCGCAAACTGACGACGATAAGTTCCGCGGTTTTTTTGCCGAGTCCCTTAATTTTGCTAAGCGTTTTTATATCGCCGGTTACAATGGCGACGGTGAGTGTCTTCAAATCCGTGCCGCTCAAAATCTGCATGGCAAGTTTGGGGCCGACGCCGCTTATATCGATAAGACGCAAAAACAGTGATTTTTCTTCAAGTTTGGAAAAACCGTACAGCGCAAAAACGTCTTCTTTGACGTAAAGGTAGGTGAAAATTTTGACGGTGTTGCCTATCGTCGAGCAGTCGTAAAACGTATTTCCGCTGACTCCGATTTCATAGCCTATGCCGTTGTTCTCAACAACTATTTTGCCTGCTGTGGCATCGACGATTTTTCCTGTGATGTAATTGTACATTTTGTATACTCGCTTTTTTCTAATCTTTTTGTTTAGATTTTTAGGTTTATTTAATCTTGAATTGTGCGGCCATTCCGCCTGTTTGTCCGTGACACAAAGCAACTGCAAGCGCGTCTGCGGCATCGTCGGGGCGCGGGATTTCTTTTAGCCTAAGCAGCGACTGAATCATAAGTTGCATCTGCCTTTTTTCGGCTCCGCCATACCCCGTTATGGTCATCTTTATTTGGTTGGGCGTGTATTCGTATACCCTGTCAAAGACAAGTTTTGTGCAAGAAAGAAGTATAACTCCTCTTGCTTCCGCAACCGGTATGCCCGTGGTGACGTTCTTTGTAAAAAACATTTCTTCAACGGCGACCGCGTCCGGTTTATATGTGTTGATGAGGGTGTTAACACCGTCTTCGATTTTTGCTAGTCTGACGGGAAGACTGTCCTCTTTTGGCGTTGACACGATGCCGTAATCAATAACCTGATAACGTCCTTTCTCTGCCATTATCACGCCATAACCCATAGTGGCAAGCCCCGGATCAATCCCCAAAATAATCATTTGTTCCTCATTATGCTGTTTTCAGTGGCCGCGTCAAAGAGTGTGAGTGCATTAACTTTGGGCACGTATGATACCTCTTCAAGTTTTTTATCACACGCAATTTTTATGCCGCTTTCGGTTTGTAGTATATATGCTCCGTGGCTCAAAAAAACATAGCGCACTTTTTCTTTTATGCCACCTTCCGTAACATCTTTTTTGTGGAAGCCGACGTATACTTCCCCGTTGAAAAACGAAGGACAGATACTGTCTTTTATTCCGCTAATATCAAGGACAAAATTGTTGTCTTGGTTGTCGAAAACAAGTTTTAAAACCTCATTTTCGAGCGTTAAAGTTGCCTTTTTGTGATTATAGTCTTTGTCTATCGCTTGTGCCGCCCATAATGATTTGGGAGTTTTCCACATATCGGCGCGAGTCCCGATTTGCTTGATTTGACCGCCCACAAGCACGAGAATTTTATCCGCTAAATAAAACGCTTGAGTTCTGTCGTCCGTGGCATAAATCACACTTGCGCCATTCTTCGATTTGTCATAAAGCACTTTTGCCAAGTCATCGAAAAGCGGTGTTGCTTGCTCTTTGGGCAGTCCTGCGGTGAGGTCGTCAACAATCACGAGTTTTGATTCTCTAAGCAACAGTCTTGCCGCCGACATACGACGCTTTTCTTCTTCCGACAGTTTGCTTGCGCGCATTGTCAAACATGCGCCAATGCCAAAATTTTCCGCCGCCGAAATAACTTTTTTGGCAATCTCTGTTTTGTCCGTCTTTCTTATGACCAGAGGATACGCCAGATTGTCGAACACGGTTTTGTTTTTGAAGACCGCCCCGTCGTCGAACACCATAATTATATCGTCGGTTTTTTTCTTTATAGGATTGCCGTCAAGCAAAATTTCGCCCTCGTGTTCCTCAATGCCTGCAATGGTTTTAAGTAACGAAGTTTTTCCGCTGCCGACCGCTCCTAATATGGCGACGATTTCGCCGTTTTTAACCTCTAAATCCAAGGCTCCAAAAAGTCTATCGCCGTAAAAATATTGTTTGGTGACGCCCTTTAGTGTCAGCATTACAAAATGTCCCAAGACTGGTCAAAACCTTTCAAAAAGGTATCCAAAAAATATTTCACTTCAGGATATTCCTCTTTGAGTTTGTCCAGCACGACTTCAAGACGTTTTGTGGCAACGTCGAATTCGCGATTGCCCAGTTGTCTTTCTTCCATACACTTGACGTAGGCGGAAATTTTGTCCGCCATTTTCATTAATTTGTATTCTTCGCTGTTTTCGTCAGGTTCAACATACGGAATGTATGCAGCCCTCAACTCTTCGGGCAAACCGCCAATCAGCCTTTCGTTTATGGCGTGTTCTATGTCGCGGTAGGCGCTTTCCATTTTGTCGTTGTAATATTTGACAGGAGTGGGCAAATCGCCGCTGACGACTTCCGCAGTGTCATGATAGAGTGCAAGCGCCGCAATTTTGTCGACGTTGAGTTTCCCGCCGAAAAGTTCGTTCCTGATGATGCCAAGCGCCTGCCCGATTATCGCAACGGATGCCGAATGCTGCATCAAATCCTCGCGGATATTGGAGCGCATAAGACTCCACCGTCCGATAAGTTTCATCCTATTCATAAAGGAGAAAAACGTATATTCGTTCTGATGTCCTTCGTTTGCCATAAGCGTTTCCTTTGTTGTTTACCGCTTGCAACTTCCATAATTTATAGGTTGCCGCAAATGGGTCTTTTTTTATCACCGCTTGCAACTTCCAAAATTTATAGGCTGCCGCAAATGGGTTCTTATTTTTTTATCACCGCTTGCTGCTCACGTTTATATCTTTTGCCGCAAATGGGTTCAAGAGCACAAAATCATACTATATGATATATTTGCTTTGCTTTTTGGGGGCGGCGTTAAGTTCCGCCTTTTTTTCTTCGTAGCCTTTTCTGTCAAACAGAGCGTAAGTGGCGTTTTTGCCCTCTTCCACGCCCGGTTGATTGAATGTGTCAATGCCAAGCATTGCCCCTGCGTACGCCGTTTCCAACTGGAAGAACATCAGCAGTTGCCCCACCGTTTCGGCGTTTACTTTGGGCAAAATGATGGTGTTGTTTATATGTTTGGACTTTGTGAGAGCGTATTCAGTCGCGCGGCGCTCCGTGTTGATAAGCGTTCCGAGAGTGTGACCGCAAAGGAAGTTTACGTCGGGAAATTCCTCCGCGCCGTTGGCGATTGTAACGTCGCCTCTAAACTCTTCAACGGCAATAATCGTGATGACTTTGTCGTAGGGGCCTTCAGTGTAGAGTTGAACCTGCGAGTGTTGGTCGGTGACGCCGAGCGCTTTTACGGGAGTTTGTCCATAATTTACGGTTTCGCCTTTTAGGTTAACCGCTTTGCCGAGGCTTTCCGCCCATATTTGGCAATACCAGTCAGCGATATATTTCAAACTGTCGGCATATGGCATCATAACCGAAATATTTTTGCCCTTGCTCATCGCAATAACTTGCAAAAGTGCAGCCATCAGAGCAGAATTTTTGCTTATATCACCCGTTTTGCAGGCTTTGTCCATTTCGGCGGCTCCCTTCAAAAGTCCCTTAATGTCAATACCAAGCACCGCCGCAGGCAATAGCCCTACGGGGCAAAGTTCCGAAAAACGTCCGCCGACGCTGTCGGGAATATAGAAAGTCTTAAATCCTTCTTTTTTGGCAAGTTTGATAAGATTACCTTTCTTTTCGGAAGTGGTGGCAATGATATTTTTTTGCCAGCCCTCTCCGACTTCTTTTTTCAAAATGTCGGTTATGATGAGATATTGGCTCATCGTTTCCGATGTCGCGCCGCTTTTTGTTATGACGTTAAACATAGTGCGTTTAACGTCGATTACGTCAAGCAGAGCGAGCATTCTTTCGGGGTCGACGTTGTCTTCCACAAAAAATTTAACTCCCCTCTTTGTTGCGGGAAGGTCGTTATATCTGAAATGGTTCAGTGCGGTGAACACCGCCGTAGGGCCGAGTGCGCTTCCGCCTATGCCCAACACCACAAAGTTGTCAAAGTTTTCGCGCACGGAAGCCGCTGTCAAAATTATGTCGTTTGCAATCTCGTCTTGATTGTACGGCAAATCCGTCCAACCGGTCATACCACTGCCGCGCATAGCCTCAAATGTGTTAAATGCGTCCCGGGCAAGGCATGCGGTTTTTTCTATTTCCGCGTCGGTGATGCCCTGCTCTTTAGTATAATCGGACATCATATTGTTATAGTCGAATTTTATCAGCATAAATACCTCCGATAAGTGATTTAAGATATTGAACGCTTTCAGCAATTTCTGAAAACGCGTTGTAATTGCTTGAGTACTGCTCAATTAAAACAGGGCCTGCATAATCATCGCTTTCCAGCCTTTTTATAAGGTTTCCAAAAGGATACTCCCCTTTGCCTACCATGCAGTTTCTTTCACCGTTATGGTCGCAAAGATGAACGTTTAGAAGGCGGTCGCCCATAACGTCAATGTATTCTTCCCAACTGCGTCCGCTTTGCCACGCTTGTTTAACGTCCAAAACGGCACCGATATTCGGCGCGAACTCCTTTGCTTGAGCAAAAAATTCCGGACTATTGAAAGCCGCCCAATGTACATTTTCAAAACAGAGCGTTATGTCGTAATCAAGCGCGATATCGCCAAGAATTTTCATCCTTCTTCCAACTTTTTCAGGGTCGACAACGGTGGTTTTTTTGAGCCTTGTCGGACCGTGGAAAGTGTAGCATTTTGCGCCTAGTTTTTTGCCGATGGAAAGCACCTTTTTGTACATTTCTTCAGCGTCGAGCCGTGTTCTGTCCGCAACATTAAAAAGTTGCGGCTCAAACTCGGTGTTCAGCGAATGAACGGAATAAACTTCCAGCCCCTCTTGTCTGCGTCTAAGTAAGTCACCGAATGAAGGCTCGTATTCGCTGTACGTTGTCAAAAAAACTTCTGCACACTCCCCTCCGCATTGTTGAATGACCGAGAACGAATCCTCGGTCAACAACTTGGAAAAGAATGTGGCAGTTGATATTCCTACTTTCATTTGGTTATCTCTTCTTTGTTCCTATCCCGACTTTGTTGTTCGTCCGAGAACGAATCCTCGGTCAACAACTTGGAAAAGAATGTGGCAGTTGATATTCC
>CAYIYN010000040.1:0-928 GCA_964367645.1 uncultured Bacteroidaceae bacterium | reverse complement strand
TACTTTCATTTGGTTATCTCTTCTTTGTTCCGACTGTCATTGATTTTTATTCTTTGTTGTCATCTACGTCTTCGCTTTTGGTTTCAGCGGCGACAGTGGTTTTCTTTTTGATGGCTCCAACACCTCTTTTGCCCCAAATCGACTTTTGCTTGCGAAGTTGTCCCAAAATTCTTGGAATCACCACGTCAAGGTTGTTGTAGGGGCTGTCGGACACTGCCCCTGCACGATAAGTTTGACTGCGATAAACGACAGTCATATCGGTTGTATATTCGTTGCCTTCAAGCGTCACGATAAATTTGACCGAAGTGCCTTCTGCATCAAAATACTTGTCAAGTTTGCTGCATTTTTTTGTTGTAATGTCTTTAAGTCCGTCGCTTACGGTGTATCCTTTGCCAAAAATTTCAATCGTCAATGCGCTTTTGTTTTTCATATATATTCCTCCTCAAAGGCTTTTTTATATTGTATCAAAGTTGGCTTGAAAGCACAATAGCCAGTTCGTTTTTTTGAAACTTGCCGATTGTGTGTTTAAGGCTCTTTTGCTATTTGGTTTTGTCAAAAGCAAGAGCGCCATCCCTCACCGTCACGCTGAGTTTATCGCCCGCGTTTATTTCGCCGAGCAATAGCATCTCGCTGAGTTTGTCTTCGACAAGACGCTGGATTGTGCGTCTTAGCGGTCTTGCGCCGTATTCGCTGTCAAAACCTTCCGCAACAATGAGATCCTTTGCTTCCTTTGACAATTCCACTTCAATATTTTTATCGTCAAGACGCTTGTTGAGAGCGGCAAACATAAGTTCCGCTATGTCGTGGATATTTTCTTTGCTGAGTCTGCGGAAGATGATAATTTCGTCTATGCGGTTTATAAGTTCCGGTTTCATTATCTCTTTTAGAGCCGCCATCTGTTTTTCTTTCATCTTTTCATAATCTGAAC
>CAYIYN010000039.1:0-12575 GCA_964367645.1 uncultured Bacteroidaceae bacterium | reverse complement strand
TACTCAAATATGGACGAAACGCAACTAATGTCGGAACTACTAAAAACAGCGGGCGGTATGCGTCAAAACGGCACGCTGAAATCCGAAGACCTTGAAAACTTTTACAAAACTGCGGCAGGTTTATTGACAGCGGAACAAATGACAAAGTTGCGCACGCTTATCAACATGTTGAAAAACATATAATGAAAATTTGTTCTACGCATAAAGTTTCGGCGTGTAAACTTGTATAAAATTAAATTGACCGTAAAAGCCATATAAAAAAATCCGCTGACTATGTCGACGGATTTTTCTGTCATTTTTAATCAATCTATTGTTTCAATTACGATTAAACTTTATTGCTATTTGATTTTGTTATTGCTGTTTGCTTTTGTTATTGCTGTTTGATTTTGTTGTTACCGTTTGGTTGTGTTGTTTCTGTTTGTTTGTGCCTTAATTATGCGCCAAAGTACAAGTCGGTTTTGAAACGTAATTTTACATTATCACATCGTTTTCGTAAATCGGGTGTGCTTTGCAAAGGGCAATAACGAGTTCGGTCACTTCGGGTATGGCGTCCTCACCCTTTTCGACTATATCGGCGATGCAGTCCGCAATAACTTTCATATCCGCTTCTTTCATGCCTCTTGTAGTGACAGCGGGAGTGCCGATGCGAATTCCGCTTGTGACGAAAGGCTTTTCAGGGTCGTTGGGGATGGCGTTCTTATTGGCCGTTATGTGCGCTTCGTCAAGCCAATGTTCGAGTTGTTTGCCCGTAACGCCTGTGCCGACAAGGTTTAGCAGCATCAAATGGTTGTCCGTGCCGCCGCTTACAAGTTTTAGTCCTCTGTCCAAAAATTCTTTTGCAAGCGCTTGCGCGTTGTCAAGAATTTGTTGTTGATATACCTTAAATTCCGGTTTCAAATCCTCTTTGAAGGCAACGGCTTTTGCGGCTATAATGTGCATCAAAGGGCCGCCTTGACTTCCGGGGAAGATGGTTTTATCGACAAGTTTTGCAATCTCTTCGTCGTCGGTCATTATCATACCGCCTCTGGGTCCGCGCAGAGTCTTGTGCGTTGTGGTGGTGATAATATCGGCATAACCAACCGGCGTAGGATGAAGTCCAACAGCGACAAGACCCGCTATGTGTGCAATATCGACCATAAGGTATGCCCCGACTTCGTCGGCGATTTGTTTGAATGTCGCAAAATCAATCATACGAGGATATGCGCTGCCGCCTGCCACAATCATTTTGGGCTTGTTTTCAAGAGCCAGAGCGCGGACTTGGTCATAATCCAGTCTGCCCTCGGAGGTGACACCATAGGTGATGGAGTTGAACACCTTGCCGCTGAGATTAACTTTGGCACCGTGAGTCAAATGTCCGCCTGCGTCAAGCGACATACCCAAAATCGTATCACCGGGCTTAAGTAGTGCATAATACGCGCCGAAATTGGCGTTTGAGCCGCTGTGAGGCTGGACGTTGACGTATTTGACGTTGAACAACTGCTTTGCGCGCTCGATAGCAAGAGTTTCCGCCGTGTCCACAAATTGACATCCGCCGTAATAGCGTTTCCCCGGATATCCTTCGGCGTATTTATTTGTAAGGTGCGTGCCTGCCGCTGCCATAACTGCCGGTGAAACTATGTTTTCACTTGCAATAAGTTCGATATTATACTGCTGACGATTAAGTTCTTTCACTATGGAATCGTATAGCTCTGCATCGGTTTCACGGATACTCTTTAGGTCTATCATACAAAACTCCTTAATTTTATCTTCGTGTTTTTCAGGTTCTAATGCGTTGAATTTGATTTTGTTATGTTTTTAATTTCTCTTTGCTCTGCAATTTCAATGTTTTTTGCACTGCAATAATTTTTGCCTTATCTATTGTGTTAATTTTTTGTGTTAATTTTTTCTCACTTAGCAATCTCGCTTAGCAATCTCGCTTAGCAATCTCACTTAGCAAATTAAAAACGCCCGCGGTTGCGGGCATTAATTTACAAGACTTTTTCTAATGCAGCGTCAATTTGCGCTTTCTGGCGATATCCAATCATCTTTTCTTTAACTTCGCCTGCCTTGAAAATGAATATGGCGGGTATCGACATAATTTCGAGCCTTTCTGCAATCGCCGGATACTCGTCGACGTCAACTTTGCCCACGACCACTCTGCCCTCAAAATCTGCGGCTACTTCTTCGATGACGGGTGCAACCATTTTGCACGGTCCGCACCAGTTTGCCCAAAAATCTACAACAACGACGTCGTTGTTCTTGAGATAATCATCAAAATTTTCGTCTGTGAATACTACACACTTTTCACTCATCTTTAGCCCTCTTTTTTTTGTTCTTTATTTATCTTCGTCAATTATGGGTTCGGTGTTGCACTTTGAACTTATCTCAGTCATAACAGGATAAAATCCTTTCTTTTTCCTGATTGCGAAACGGTCCAGCAAAAATGCTATAACAAATCCGACAACCAAACCGCCCAAGGCAAAAAGTATCTGCGCAATCTCACTAATCAGTGTGCCGATACCAATCCCCGCGCCCACAAGTATTAGGGGTATTATATACACGATGACAGCCGATGTCAACACAAACTTGTCGCCCATTTGAACGCACACAGTGTCGCCCACAGAGGCGTTTAGGTTGTTTTCAAGCATCACTTCAACTTTCATTCCGTCTTTGGTGACGGCACACATCTGGCAAGAATCACACGCGCTTTTTCTATCAAAACGCACCGTTGCTCTGCCGCCTTTGACTTTTACGACTACTCCGCGTTCAGTCATTTGTAAAATATTCTCCCAACTTATTGATATCAACGTTTTCCACGCTGCCGTCGGACATCTTTTTTACGTCCGCTTTTCCGGAAGCGATTTCATTGTCGCCGATAACTATAACGTACTTTGCACCCAGTTTGTCGGCATATTTCAGTTGTGATTTTGCGCTTCGTTCCATCAAATCGGTTTCCGTACTTATTCCTTTCGCGCGCAATTCTTTTACCAAAGTTAAAGCCTTTTGAAACGCCGATTCATCAAGCGGTGCGATGTAGACGGCAGTCGAGGCGTCTTCCGCTTTAAGTTTGCCGCTGTTTTCAAGCACCATCAACAATCTTTCAAGTCCCAGTCCAAAACCTGCCGCGGGCGTGGGCTTTCCGCCGACTTCTTCAACAAGATGATTATAGCGACCTCCGCCACATACGGTACCTTGCGCGCCGATTTCGTCGGACACAAATTCAAACACCGTGCGCGTGTAATAGTCAAGACCTCTGACAATTTTGGAATTGACGATAAACGGTATATCTAACGCGGTCAATTCATTTTTTACGCCCTCAAAATGCGCTTTGCAGTCGTCGCAAAGATAGTCCGAAATATCAGGTGCTCCCTCGGTTATTTTGCGGCATTTCTCTTCTTTACAGTCAAGTATTCTGAGAGGATTTTTGTCAAAACGCGATTTGCACGTCGGGCACATAGAGTCAAGATTTGCGCCGATATATTCTTTGAGTGCGACGTTATAAGCCTTTCTGCATTCCTTGCAACCTATGCTGTTGATATTAAGAGTTAAATTGGTCAGCCCGACTTCTCTCAAAAAAGTATAAGCAAGCAAAATGATTTCGGCATCGGCTTTGGGCAGTTCGCTTCCAAACATTTCCACGCCGAATTGGTGATGTTCTCTGAGTCTTCCGTTTTGCGGTCTTTCATAGCGAAACACGGGTGCGATGTAATAAACTTTCAGCGGTATCAAGCCTTGAGCGAGTCCGTTTTCAACAAAACTGCGCGCCACTCCCGCCGTACCTTCTGGTTTTAGCGTCAGACTTCTGCCGCCTTTGTCTAGAAAGGTGTACATTTCTTTGTTGACCACGTCTGTGGTTTCGCCCACTCCTCTGACAAACAATTCGGTATACTCAAATATCGGGGTGCGGATTTCCTTAAAGCCGAAAAGCGCCGCCGTCCGACGCGCGGCATCTTCAACGTAATGCCACTTGTATGCCTCCGCCGGCAGCATATCCTTGGTTCCTTTTGGAATGTTAATCATATCTTCCCCTACAGAATATATTTTTGCAGATTATTCTCTCTGAGTGCCTTTGCAAGATGTTTCGTCACGTAATCCTTGTCAATGCTTATTTCGGTTGTGACGTTGTCATCAGCCTCATAAAGAATGTCTTTCAACAGATGCTCCAGCACCGCATGAAGACGTCTTGCGCCCAGATTTTCGCTGTTTTCGTTCTCGGTGAAAGAAATTTTTGCAATCTCTTGTATAGCCTCGTCGGAAAAAGACAGAGTTACGCCGTCAACTCCTAGGAGCGCTGTGTATTGTTTTAATACGGCGTTATCCGGCTCGGTTAGAATGCGGACGAAATCTTTTTGTGAAAGATTGTCCAACTCCACGCGTATAGGGAAACGACCTTGAAGTTCGGGAATAAGGTCTTCCATACGCGACATATGGAATGCGCCCGCCGCGATAAACAAAATGAAGTCCGTGCGTATCGCGCCGTATTTGGTTTGCACCGTGCTGCCTTCAACTATCGGCAGAATATCCCGCTGCACGCCTTCACGCGAAACGTCGTGTCCTTGATCGCGGCCGTTCTTTGCGGCAACTTTGTCAATCTCGTCCAGAAAGACAACTCCGTCCTGTTCCGCACGTTGCAACGCTTCCATTATCACCGAATCTTGATCGGTCATCTTTTCGGCTTCCTGCGCGGTGATAAACTCCATAGCCTGTTTGACAGTGAGTTTGCGCTTTTTCTTTTGTTGACCACCGCCGAACATATTGAATATGTTGCCCAGGTCAATCTCGTTGCCTGCGCCGTTGGGCTGAATGGACACGGGTTTGGGCTGTTGCTTCATTTCGATTTCGATTGTTATGCCATCAAGATGACCCGCTCTTATATCCGCAAGCAGTTCCTCGCGCAGTTGAGCATCGGATTTTTCACCTGCATCCGGACCTTGTTTGCGCAAAGGAAGAACGATATCCACGAGTTTTTTCTCTGCGTTTTCGGTTGCTTTCGGAAGCACCTCTTTCATTTTCTCGTCTTTTACCATGCGAATAGAAACTTCCACAAGATCGCGAATGATGCTCTCGACGTCGCGTCCCACATAGCCAACTTCGGTGAACTTGGTGGCTTCCACTTTGACAAAAGGCGCCTTCACAATCTTCGCAAGACGTCTTGCGATTTCCGTTTTACCAACGCCCGTCGGCCCTTTCATCAGTATATTTTTGGGCGTGACCTCCTCTCTCATCTCTTCTGAGAGTTTGCTGCGACGGTAACGGTTTCTAAGAGCGATTGCAACGGCGATTTTCGCTTCGTCCTGTCCGATTATATAGCGGTCCAATTCCGCAACTATTTGTTTTGGTGTGAGATTATCAATCATTGTTTACCTCATTTTTATTTTCGGATAAATTGTTTGAGTTTATCCGAGTGCGTTGTACGCATAGATTGCGTAAATGCGCATTAAGATGGCATTCGAATGGCACTGTGATTTTGCGACTGCCGCAAAAGTGCCGTTTGTATGTCGGTTTTATACCGTTTCGACGGTGATGTGGTCGTTTGTGAAAACGCACAGTTCGCTTGCGATTTTAAGAGCGCGTTGTGCAATTTCGGGTGCGGACAAATCGGTTGCGGCGGCTAGGGCGCGCGCCGCTGCAAGGGCGTAGTTTCCGCCGCTGCCGATGGCACAAATGCCGCTTTCGGGCTCGATTACTTCTCCGCTGCCGGATACAATGTACAAGCAGTTTGCGTCCGCGATAATCAGCAGCGCTTCAAGTTTGCGATACATCTTGTCGGTACGCCAAAGTTCCGCCAGTTCGACTGCGGAACGCATAAGATTTCCGCTGTATTTTTGCAGCATTTCTTCAAACTTTTCGGACAGCGCAAATGCGTCCGAAACCGAACCTGCAAAGCCGATTATGACTTTGTCGTTATATATGCGTTTTACCTTTACGGCATTGCCTTTCATTATGACGCTTTCGCCCATGGTGACTTGTCCATCGCCGGCGATTGCGGTTACTCCGTTGCGCTTGACTGCGCAGATTGTAGTTCCTCTAAATTCCATAGCGGCTCCTATATTGTGTCCTTAAATTTTATCATAGCACCGATTGCTCGGTCGCGATAGCACTTTTTTCTGTCACTTTTTCTTGCATCTGCAATCGGAGGCAACAGACCGAAATTTGCGTTCATAGGCACGAAATCGCTTGGGCATGCCGCGACGTATCTGCAAAGCGCACCGATTATCGTTTCAGGCGGAGGCGCAACCGAAGGCAATCTTTTGAGCTCCCTGCTCAGCGATATAGCGGCAATAAGTCCGCTTGCTATGCTTTCGACGTATCCTTCCACACCGCTCAGTTGCCCTGCGATATACACGCATCTGTCGCCTTTAAGACGAAATTGCTCCGTAAGCAGTCCCGGCGAGCAAATGTAGGTGTTGCGGTGCATTGTGCCGTAACGCAGAAATTCCGCATTGTTGAGCGCGGGTATCAAACTGAAAACACGCTTTTGCTCACCGAAAGTGAGATTTGTTTGAAATCCCACCAAATTGAAGCAGTCGCCCGCCAAATTTTCTTTGCGGAGTTGCACCACCGCGTAGGCTTTTTCGCCTGTTTTGGGATTGGTCAAACCAATAGGGCGCAGAGGTCCGAATCGCATTGTATCACTGCCGCGCTTTGCCAACTCTTCTATCGGCATACAGCCGTCGAAAAGTTCCTTTTTTTCAAAATCGCGCAGCACTACGGACTGCGCGTTTACGAGCGCGTCGTAAAATACTTCATATTCGTCGCGTTGCATAGGCAGATTGAGATAATCTTCTCCGCCCTTGCCGTAACGGCCGCCGAAATAGGCGTGATTCATATCCACGCTGTCAAAACTGACAACGGGAGCGATTGCATCATAGAAAAACAATCGGTCTTTTCCGGTTAGTGAACAAAGATATTCACTGAAAGCGGGCGAGGTCAACGGTCCCGTTGCAACAACGGTGGGAATGTTGTCGTCTAAAGTTGTGACTTCTTCTCTTATGAGTTTGAATCCCGAATACGACGAGAGGGCGTCCTCAACGGCATCGGAAAATTTTTCTCTGTCAACGGCGAGCGCACCGCCCGACGGCACCGCGCATACTCTTGCGATTTTAAGCAAGCGACAACCGAGCATGTCCAGTTCTTCTTTTAGCAGTCCGCCGGCTGTTTCCGGTAAAACCGACTTCAAACTGTTTGAACAAACAAGTTCCGCCAGTTTAGCGCCCGTGTGAGCGCCTGTAGTGCGATTTGGGCGCATTTCATACATCTCGACGGCAAATCCCTCGTCCAGAAGTTTGAGGGCGCATTCCGCGCCGCTCAGACCGCCGCCGATTATTTTTACGTCAGGTTTTCTTGCGTCCGTGTTTTTTTCTTCGCGTTTTAATACGCCGTTATGATTTTGAGTCATAATTTTGTTATACAGCGGTTATTTTTCGCCGTTATCCGAAACGTGTTCGACGAATTTGCAATCCTTGTTGGTGCAAACGTAGGCTTTCTCATAATCGCGCGTTGTGACTTTCATAAGCGAATTGCACTTTGGGCAAAGGTGTGAAGCGGGCAAATCCCAAACCACAAAATCGCAATTCGGGTATTTGGAACAGCCGTAAAACACTTTGCCGCCCTTGCTGACGCGCTTTTGCAAATCTCCGCCGCATTTTGGGCACACGCCGACCTTTTCGTTTATAGGCATTTTGTTGTTGCACTTGGGATAGTTGGAACAGCCATAGAATTTGCCGTATTTGCCGTCGCGTATGACCATTTTTGCGCCGCATGTTTCGCAGACTATATCGGTCATTTCCGCCGCCGCTCTCATGACTCCGCCGCTTGCTCCCGCACGCTGAACCGACGCCATAAGACGCGGGTAGTATTTGGAAATAAGGATATTCCAGTCCTGTTCGCCCGTGGCTATCTTATCCAAAGCGTGCTCAAGCCTTGCCGTAAACTCCAGATTCATTATGTCCGAAAAATTCTTTTCAAGATATTCGCAAACTGTTTCGCCCAGTTGTGTGGCGGCAATAGTTTTCCCCTGCTTTTCCGTGTATTCGCGCAATGCGATGACGGAAATTATCGAAGCGTACGTTGAGGGGCGGCCAACGCCGTTTTCTTCCATAGCCTTGACCAAAGTAGCGTCGGTATAGCGTGACGGCGGTTTTGTGAATTTCTGTTCCTTGACCGTGTCGACGTATTCCAGTTTTTCTCCCTTGCCAATGTCGGGGAGCGTTGACATTTCGTCACTATCTTCTTCTTTGTCGGACGTGGCTGTATAGACTGCTGTGTAGCCTTTGAATTTGACGCTTCTGCCGCGAACGGTAAATCCGATGTCCGCCGCCGACGTTTTGCCAATAATATGGACATTCATAACGTTGAAAACGGCGTTTGTCATCTGCGATGCCAAAAAGCGCTCGTAGATAAGTTTGTACAAACGCAGTTGATCGCGCTCGATTTTTCCTTCAAGCGACTGAGGCGTGCGTTCAAGAGAAATCGGACGTATGGCTTCGTGCGCGTCCTGCGCTGCATCAGAGGTTTTGTAGACGTTTTGCATGGACGGCGCGTATTCTTTGCCGAAGTGATGTTTGACATAGTCCAGAGCCACCGCTCCGAATTCCGGAGATACGCGGACGCTGTCGGTACGGATATAGGTAATCAGAGCGTCCTGACCTTCCCCTGCGATTTCTGTGCCTTCATAAAGTTGCTGGGCGATACGCATAGAACGGTCGGAAGTCATATTGAGTTTGTGACTGGCTTCTTGCTGAAGCGTGCTCGTTGTGAAAGGAGGTGCTGGCTTTGATACCGCCGTGCCTTTTTTCACATCGTCGACTGTGTATGATGCCGATGTCATAAGGTCGGTGATTTCCGTGGCAAGCGCCTCGTTATCAACTTTGATTTTTTCACCTTTGTAATCGTTTAATACGGCTTTGAATAGGTTTGATTTGGTGCGCGGCATGTCCGCTTTTGCAAGCATAGCGGCAATAGACCAATATTCTTCGGGAACAAAGGCTCGGATTTCTTTTTCTCTGTCCACAATCATTTTGAGCGCGGCAGACTGCACCCTTCCTGCGGAAGAACCGCTTTTTATTCTTTGAGAAAGTATAGGGGAAATTTTGTATCCGACAAGTCTGTCGAGAATTCGGCGCGCCTGCTGGCTGTTCACCAAATTCATATTGATACTGCGGGGATGCCCCATAGCCTCTTTGACGGCTTTTGCGGAAATTTCGTTGAACTCGATGCGCACTGCGTCGCCCTTTATGCCAAGTTGGTTTTTAAGATGCCAACTTATCGCCTCTCCCTCTCGGTCAGGGTCGGTTGCGAGATAGACAACGCTAAACTTCTCCGCCGCCGCCGAAAGACGCTTTACAATTTCTTCTTTTTCATGCGGAACTACGTACTGAGGAACAAAGCCGTTGTCGACGTCGATTCCCAAACTCTTGGGAGGCAAGTCGCAAACGTGTCCTTTTGACGCCATAACGGTGGCATCGTTGCCGAGATATTTTTGAATGGTCTTCGCCTTATGCGGAGACTCAACGATAATCAGTTGTTTCATCTTTCTCCTTTTCTATGCCAGGCTATAATAGTTGCCGCTTGTTTGCTCTATTATGCCGTTTAGTTCCAAATTCATAAGAAGCGTGCTCAACTCGTTAACCGCCATTCCCGTGGCGTCGAGCAGTTCTTCAAAGTGAAGTTCTTTGTCGTGAAGCGCTTCCGTAACGAGTGTTTCGGCAATGCTCAATTCAACAACGCTCTTCTCTTTGGCGCAAATTTTTATGCCGAGAGTGTCCAAAACATACTCTGATGCGATTGTGAATGCGTGAGGAATCTCTTGAAGTAACGCGTTGCATCCCTCGCTTTCGGGCGAATTGATATTGCCGGGTACCACAAAAATTTCCTTGCCCTGCTCTATTGCAAGACGCGCCGTAATAAGCGAGCCGCTTTTAATAGTTGCTTCGGGCAAAAATACGCCTATCGACAGTCCGCTGACAATGCGGTTGCGCTCCGGAAAGTGATATTGCAAAGGCTTTGTGCCCAAAGAGTATTCCGAAACAATCAGCCCGCCGGTCGAAAGTATGCCTTCCATAAGACCTTTATGTTCCGCGGGATAGCACACGTCAAGGCCGCAGGCAAATACCGCGATAGTGGGTGCTTCCGAATCTACGCAAACTTTATGGGCGATACCGTCAACTCCGCGTGCAAAACCGGAAACGACCGTCAACCCCGCTCTCACAAAATCTCTCACAAACGAATCGCAAATCTTTGCGCCGTAGCGCGTCGGAGTGCGAGTGCCGACAACCGTTATGCAATCCGAGTTTAACAGTTCTGCGTTGCCTTTCACAAACAAAACCGGCGGAAAAGCGTCTATTTCACGCAATCTATCGGAATATTGTTCGTCCAAATAGGTTATCCAGCCGATTTCGGCGGCTTGCATTTTTTTTATTATATCGTCAATAAGTGAAAGTTTGCTTAAAAATGAAGTGGCGTTTTCATCGCCTAAGAGCGCAAATAAATCTCTCCTTTTTGCATTTGATACCCAATCAAGAGGATTGGGCATAGCCAAAAGCAGATTGCTCTTTTTTTTGAGTGACAACTCTTCGACATGAGCAAGCGCAAGCAGTATTTCGTTTTCGGGTGTTCGATTATTCATTTTATATTGTATTTTCTTTCAAGTCCTCGGTATTGAATGGCTTCAGCGATGTGTTTTGCTTTTATATTCTCTTCGCCGCTCATATCCGCGATAGTACGCGCAACTTTAAGTATACGCGAAGTGCCTCTTGCCGAAAGGTTAAGCCTTTCAAACGCTTTTTGCAGCAGTCTTTCGCTGTCGGCGTCAATTTTGCAATATTTCAAAATTTCGCGCTGTTCCATTTCCGCGTTGGTGCCTATGCCGTCTTGCGCAAATCGTTTGCGCTGTATTTCTCTCGCGCGGTTTACGCGCTCTTTTATGGTGGCGGAACTCTCGCTCTCGGCTCTGCCTCTCAGTTCGTCAAAGCAGACGCTGTCCACTTCGATTTGCAGATCAATTCTGTCAAGCAACGGCCCCGACAATCTGGAAACGTACGAGTGTATCTGCCCCGGATTGCAACGGCAAATTTGGGTGCGGCTCCCGTAGTTTCCGCATGGACACGGGTTCATACTTGCAATCAGCATAAAATTGGCAGGATATTCCACGTTTCTGGCAACTCTGGATATGGTGACTTTTCTGTCTTCCATCGGCTGACGCAGAGTTTCGAGCGCCTGACGTGAGTATTCCGGCATTTCGTCCAAGAAAAGTACGCCTTGATTTGCGAGGCTGACTTCACCCGGACGCGCTTTCGCTCCGCCGCCTATCAGTGCCGGAATCGTGGCGGTGTGATGCGGTGTCCTAAAAGGACGTGTTGCCACAATACCGACATTTGAATCTAGTATGCCTGCGACACTGTGTATTTTGGTGACCTCCACCGCTTCTTCAAAAGACATTTCCGGCATTATGGTTGGGACGCACTTTGCAAGCATGGTTTTGCCTGCGCCGGGAGGCCCTATCATAAGCACGTTGTGCCCTCCGCTGACGGCAATTTCCAGTGCGCGTTTGGCTATCGTTTGTCCTTTTACGTCTGAAAAGTCCACACTGTAACCGTGCGACGCTCGCGCCGAAGAATAGTTTTTGACTTCAACAGGAGCAAACTCAACACCGCTCAAAAAGTCTGCGACTTCTCTGAGTGAATGCATTGCCCACACTGTCACGCCCACTATATATGCGGCTTCACGGGCGTTTTCAAAGGGAATGATAAACTTTTTCTCGCCGGATTGCATAGCCGAAATCAAAAGCGGCATTATGCCGTTGACACCGCGCAAGTTGCCGTCAAGCCCCAGTTCGCCAATGAGCACGAAATCCTTGTATTTTTTGAGTACGATTTGTTCGGACGCGGCAAGCACGCCGACTGCCACCGGCAAATCAAAACTCGGCCCTTCTTTTTTGGTGTCGGCAGGAGCAAGATTGACCGTTATTCGTTTCATAGGATAGCCAAGTCCGCTGTTTTTCAGAGCCGAGCGCACCCTCTCTTTGGATTCCTTTGTTGCGGTCGATGCTAGTCCAACCATCTCATATCCCGGAAGACCGCTGGCAATATCCACCTCAACCGTAACGGCATAGCCGTTCAGTCCGTCAAGGGCGTAACTTTTTATTTTTGCAAGCATATTGACTCCCTAAAAGCGGGTCAAGCCCGAAGTATAATAAATACTTTGATTGCTGATTATATCACGATTATTCACAAAACGCAAGACTGCGACACGATAAAACAGAAGATAAATTTTGTGCGATTTTTGATTATTTTATCGTTTTATATAAATGGACGTCGGCAACTTACGCAGTTGCGAAAAACCCCGAGCAAGAGTGATTACGCATTCACTCATTACGAAGTTACGAAAAAACTCTGAGCGAGAGTGAATACGCACTTTCTCATTACGAAGTTACGAAAATACTCCGAGCGAGAGTGAACACGCTCTCTCTAATTACGAAGTTACGAACGCGAGCCGCAGGGCGGCGAGAAAGCGAGTGCCGAGCACCAGACAAAAGTGCGCAGGCATAGGCACACCTAGTCGCGTAGCGGTGCCGTAATGCCAAGCGGCATAATGAG
>CAYIYN010000038.1:0-12986 GCA_964367645.1 uncultured Bacteroidaceae bacterium | reverse complement strand
TATCTCAGCCCGACAGCGGCGAGCAGGCTCTTGAAATTTTAGAGGCACTCGTACGCAGCGGCGCAATAGATATCGTAGTGGTGGACTCTGTTGCCGCGCTGACCCCACAGGCGGAAATCGACGGCGAAATGGGCGACAGTCACGTCGGTGCGCAAGCGCGTCTTATGTCGCAGGCACTCAGAAAATTGACAGCCGTGGTGTCAAAAACAAACTGCACGGTCGTATTCATCAATCAGCTAAGAGAAAAAGTCGGCGTAATCTACGGCAGCCCCGAGGTCACGACGGGCGGAAAAGCGCTCAAATTTTATGCTTCGGTTCGCATCGACATCAGAAAAGGCGAGGCAATAAAGGACGGCAACGACATCGTTGGCAATCGCATCAAAGCAAAGATTGTCAAAAACAAAGTCGCGCCTCCCTTCAAAGTGGCTGAATTTGACATTTTGTACGGCACAGGCATATCTAACCTAGGTTGCATCCTAGACGTCGCCGCAGACAAGGGCATAGTTATTAAAAACGGCAGTTGGTTTGCATACAAAGAGGAAAAAATCGGGCAGGGCAGAGAAAAAACAATCGAATATCTCAAAAACAACCCCGAAATCGCAAAAGAAATTGACAAACAAGTTAGAGAAAAACTCGCACTGTAAAATGCTCTTTCATTGACTTATGTCGATATAAGGAGTATAATATGTCATGGCAAAGTACGAATATGATGCGCGCACACACATAAGCGCGAGTCAAGAAGACTTTGATTATATATATGGAGGTCAGTAATGACAAGCATTAACACTATGCTTGCCGCACTCTCCGCCGGACCAATTGTTGGTATAGCCCTTGCAACGCTGATAGTCGGCTTAGCAGCGGGACTATTCGGATATAGAGCATATTCACAAAACAAAATCGGTTTAGCAAAAAGAGAAGCGGCTAGAATTATCGAAGAAGCAAACCTGGAAGCAAAAGACATCCGCAAGGACGGACTTCTGGAAGCAAAAGAACAGCAAAACAAAATGCGTGCGGAATTTGAAAAGGAAACCAAGGAACGCAGAACTGAGTGGCAAAGGACGGAAAATCGTCTAGCTCAAAAGGAGTTATCTCTCGACAAAAAAGAGGAAACAATCGATAAAAAAGACGAGGCGCTGGACAGAAAAACCGCCGACCTTGAAAAATCACAAAAAACCTTAGACGAAGCCAGAGATCGCTTAAAAGATATCGAAGCCGAACTGAATACGGCGCAAGAAAAGATGCAGAAGGAACTTGAAAGAGTTTCCGGCATGACAAAAGACGAGGCGTCGAAGGAACTCAAAGATGCCCTTCTTGAAGGCGTAAAAAAGAGTGCTGCAACCGAAGCCAAAGCCATAGAGGCCGACGCCAAGGAAAACGCAGTCAAAAAAGCGCAGGAAATTATAGGCTTGGCCATTCAGCGTTGTGCGGCTGACCACGCAACTGAAAACACGGTATCCGTAGTTGCTTTGCCCAACGATGAAATGAAAGGCAGAATTATCGGACGTATGGGCAGAAACATACGCGCATTGGAGTCTGCGACGGGAGTCGACCTTATCATCGACGACACCCCAGACGTCATCACGCTTTCCAGTTTTGACCCCGTCCGCCGCGAAGTGGCAAGGTTGACTCTTGAAAAACTGATAACAGACGGACGTATCCATCCCGCACGCATTGAAGAAATCGTTGAAAAAATAAGAAAGGACGTTGATACAACCATCAAAGAAGCCGGCGAAGAGGCCGTATTCGAGACGGGTATTCACGGCATTCACCCCGAACTTGTCAAAATCTTGGGACGTCTTAAATTCCGTACCAGTTATGGTCAAAACGTGCTCAAACACTCACTTGAAGTTTCATTCCTTGCCTCACTTATGGCGCAGGAACTGGGGATTGACCCTAGGATTGCGAAACGCGCGGGACTGCTTCACGACATCGGCAAAGCCATAGACCACGAAGTTGAAGGCACACACGTGCAAATCGGCGTCGAATTGGCAAAGAAATACCGTGAAAACAACGAAGTTATACACGCTATTGCGGCGCACCATAACGACATCGAACCCGAAACTTTGGAAGCCGTACTTGTTCAAGCGGCGGACGCAATTTCAAGCGCACGCCCGGGAGCAAGACGCGAATCGCTTGAAAACTATGTCAAGCGTATTGAAAAACTTGAAGTTATTGCAAAATCATTCGACGGCGTTGACCAAACGTATGCAGTGCAGGCAGGCAGAGAAATCCGCGTAATCGTCAAGCCCGAACAGGTCGGTGACGAGGCAACTGTCTTCCTTGCCAAAGAAATAGCCGAGAAGTTGGAGAGTGAACTCGAATATCCCGGACAAATCAAAGTTAACGTCATAAGAGAAATAAGAAGCGTGGAGTATGCAAAGTAACCTCTCTAAAACAGACGACGAACTGCAAAAAATACGCACAGCGGCAAAAATTACCGATGACGTGTTTGACTATATTTTACTTGAATTGGTCGAGGACGCAACAGAAAAGGAAATCGCCGCAAAAATTTACAACAAAACAGTGGAACTCGGCGGGAGCGACGTGTCTTTTGATACGATTGTCGCTTTCGGCGAGAACGGCTGTGAACCGCACCATATACCCACCGCGCGCAAATTGTGCCGAGGCGACTTTGTCACGATTGATATGGGCACTCTGTATCAAGGCTATTGTTCGGATTTTACCCGCACAGTTGCGTTTAAGGCAGCGAGCGATATGCAAAAAAATGTTTATTCCATCGTGCTTGAAGCCTACACGCTTGCGCTCTCACAATCAAAAGAGGGCGCGAAGTGCAGCGAGATTGACGGCATCGCAAGGGAATATATCTCTCTTTGCGGATATGGCGAAAATTTCATTCACGGCACCGGACACGGAGTTGGAAAGCTCATTCACGAGCCGCCCACGCTAAATTCCAAGAGTACAGAAATTTTGAAAAACAAGGAAGTAGTTACCATTGAGCCGGGCATATACCTAAGCGGCATTTTGGGCGTAAGAATTGAGAATATGATAGTCGTGGGCGAGGGTAAACCGCTAAGCCGTCACGGCGTACAACTGAAAATAATCTGATTTTAATTTACTAGGAGAAATTATTATGGCACAAATTATGGCAGGCGATATCAGGAAGGGCGTCACCTTTTTGTATGAAAACAATATAATGACAATTGTTGAGTTCCAACACGTCAAGCCCGGGAAAGGCGCCGCATTTGTCCGTACCAAGATGAAAAACGTCGTCACAGGTTCCGTTTTGGAAAAGACGTTCAACCCCACCGACAAGTTTGAACTCGCTCGCATCGAAACCAAAAAGATGGAATATCTTTACAACGACGGCGAGTTGTATTACTTTATGGATCAAGAAACCTACGAGCAAATTCCACTCAACAAATCTCAAGTTGAAGGCGCTTTGCAGTTTGTCAAAGAAAACGGCATCGTCACCATGAAGTTCTTCAATGGCGCTCCCTTCTCCGTTGAACCCGACAACTTTGTAGAATTGCTCATCACAATCTGCGAACCTGCCGTTGCCGGCAACACCGCCACCAACGCCACCAAACCCGCAACTTTGGAAACCGGTTATGAAATCATGGTTCCAATGTTCGTCAATGAAGGCGATACAATAAGAATTGATACTCGCACCGGTGAATACATGTCACGCGCCTAAACGGCACTAAATCGCGAATAGCATTGTCAGCGCCCCGACAGTCAATCCTCACGTACACAAAGTACGTTTCGGTCTGCCTGTCGGGGCGCTTTCGCGCTCTTCATCGATTTATCGCCGTTTAGTCCAAACAAAAACAGATTTAGATTGTAAACGGGATTTCTTGTTCTTCATCTAAATATTGCGCTTAGCGGTTAGGGTTTAGTATAGCGCGAATAACTTCGTCCAGCACCCTCAATCCGAGCAGTCACATACGAGAAGTATGCTCCTGTCCGTCTTGGGGGTGCCTTTCTTGTTCTTCATCTAAATATTGCGGTTTTACACGTAATTTACACGCACTTGCTCATTACGAAGTTGCGAAATAACCCCGAGCGAGCATCCGTATTTTGTCACTCTGAGCGCAGTCGAAGAGTCGCCTCATGAATTACTATAAAGCATCACAATGTGACATGCGGAATTTAATTTTACATCAATTTTATTTAAATTTATTGTACTTATAATCATAATTTTCTTACGCATGCGCGCGCATGCGCGCGCGTGCGCGCGTTCCATATTATAATACTCACCGATTTATTAGTTTTCCATATGTTAAATCTATTTTTTGTGGCTATAACAATTTTGCAGTCAAAGACGAAATTTAGTGTTTTTTGAATTGCTGACGAAAAAGTCGTTTGCGCGAAGAATGTAATATTTTGCAGTATTTGATTATGCGGCTTTGTGCGTTCATATCCTTTAGTATGTTTGGAGGATTGATTGACGGCGCGGTAGCGCAGGTAATTTCGGAGAACTTTTCCGAAAGTGAAATCACGGAGATTCGCTTCAGGGTAGGGCGGCCGCTTGTGGTTTTCACCTCGACTGGCGGGAAACGCGTCAAATTTAACGGCGGAAAATTTTACACCGTCACAACCCGCGACATCGATAGGATACTTGCTTACGCTTCCGATTTTTCCGTATACGCCGTCAACGACCAACTTGTCAAAGGATATCTATCAAAAGGCGGAGTGCGTATCGGAGTGTGCGGCGAGGGTGTGGCGGAACGCGGCGAGATGATGACGCTAAAAAACATAGGCTATTTGGTTGTGAGAGTTCCGCATGAGATTAAGGGCGCAGCAGACAAGGTGCTTCATGCCGTAAACAAAGACTGTCCAAAAAGCACACTCATAATATCACCGCCGGGAGCGGGGAAAACAACACTGTTGCGCGATATGGCAAGGCAGTTTTCCGCTCATTACAACGTGCTTATCATTGACGAGCGCGGAGAACTTGCCGCGTCCAGCAAGGGTATTCCTCTGTTGGACGTCGGAGATTGCGAAGTGGTGAGCGGAGTTGCAAAAACGGTTGCATATGAAAACAGCGTCAGAGCGATGAGCCCCGACATCATCGTCACAGATGAACTGTTTCGTCTTGAAGAGGTGAGAGCCGTCTGCGATATGACACGCTGCGGAGTTAAGGTGTTTGCGTCGGTACACGGCGGGAATGAGGAAAGTGTGCGTCGCTCCGAGATTTTTGCTCCTCTGTTTGAAGTTATGGAAACGATTGTCACCCTTGGCAAAAATCCCGTTGGCAAGTTGACAAATTTGACGACACGTGATTGACATTATCCGTTTAATCGCGGGCGGACTGCTCGCCATGGTATGCGCCTACATCGGGGTTATGATAAAACGCCGCTATCAAATAAGAGAGCGTTTTTACTCGGATGCCGCGGAATTTACCTCTGTGGTTTCCACTCAACTGGGCTTTAAGAAAACTCCGTTGCCCGAAGTGCTGTTGTCTTTTTCAGCCGGAAGGAAAGGGGAGTTTGTTGATATGCTCAGTGAATATATGACTGTGATGTCACAAAAAGGCGAGTTTGTGCGTGATCCTGAAAAGTGGGAGATTGCGCATTTGAAAATTGAAGAGAAAAAAGAAATAATAAAATTCTTGTCGTCACTTGGGAAAACGTCTTTGTCGGAACAGTTGTCGCTTCTTGCAACTTCGGGCAAAGAATTTGAAAACAAAAAAGCAAAGTGCGCCGAGGAAAGCAAACGACTTGGCGGAATGTATTTCAAACTGCTGGTTTTGTTGGGGCTTGCGGTGTTGCTGATTGTCGCTTAGGGTGAGATATGGAAACTGACATAATACTTAAAATCGCAGGGATAGGTTTGCTGACGGCAATAGTCTGCCTGATATTGAAGCGTAGTGAACGCGACGACATCGCGCTGTTCGCCACTCTGGCAGGACTTATTATTGTCATAGTGTTGGTGATGGATATGATCGGCGGTCTTTTTGATACGGTGAAATCCATCTTCTCTTTATACTGATGATTTTCAAACTTATAGGCATCGCTCTTATCGGTGTGACGGTTGTGTTGATCTTGCGCACAGCAAAACCAGAGTTTGCCGTGTTTGCCACTCTTGCGACGGGAGTGGTGATGGTGATTATTCTTCTTGGATACCTGAGCGACGTTGTTCTTACTTTTGATTCTATCGTCAAACGGAGCGGAGTGGATGAGGAAGTATTTGGAGCTGTGCTTAAAATTATCGGAGTGGGGTATCTGACGGAGTATTCTTCTTCGATTGCATCAGACGCCGGCTGCGAATCTATTGCGTCAAAATTGCAGTTCGGCGGCAAGTTGACGATATTCTTTATGAGCATTTCCATAGTCGCAAAACTCATAGAAATCGTCGCAAACCTCCTAAAAATTGTATGATGTTACATAAAAGGAGCATAAAGTATAATAAACGCGCTATAAAGTGCCTTTTCTGTTTAGCGGCTTTTTTGACAACCGCTACAATGCTACTATTTAGTGGATTTTTTGAAAAAAACATATGCTTTGCCGACGATTCAAAGACAAATATTTACGACGATTTGCATTCAAAAACCGCTTCTGCGGTGGATAATCTGGATTTGGACGCTTTTGAGAGGTTTTTAAAGAGCCTTGACGACACTCAGCGTGAAGCACTTTCAATTTCCAGCGTATCGCGGGCTATCTTAGATGCAATCAACGGCGGCAGTAAGAATTTCTTTAATTCCTTTTTTGAAGTGTTGCTAAAAGCGTTGGGGCAATATTTCATCGGGCTGTTGCCTGCGCTGATTACTATATTCGTTGTGTGTTTGTTGAAGAGCATGCTTTCGGGCATGACCTCAGATTTTTTGGACAATTCGACAACCGAAGTCGTTCACGTGGTTTGCTACTCGGTTGTGGTGGTGGTGCTTATAACGGGAATTACGTCGGCAGTTCAAACAGTGGTTGACACAATGGACGGTTTGTCAAGATTTTCCGACGCGGTTTTTCCGCTTCTGCTCACCACGCTGTCTGCTCTCGGGGGCGCGACGGGCGTTGCAACTTATCAGCCGCTGATGGCGGCACTGACAAGCGGAGTAATGACCATTGTCACAAAAATCATTATGCCGGCTTTTATCGCTTGCGTAATTTTTTCGGTTGTCGGAAATATGTCAGACGTAGTTAAACTCACAAAACTTCCAAAACTTTTCCGTTCAGGCGCAACTTGGCTTATCGGGATAGTTTTTGGTTTGTATTGTTCGTTCTTAACAGCGGGAGGAATTTCCGGCGGTGTGGCGGACAAACTCAGTTACAACGCCGCAAAATTTGCGCTGTCAAGTTACGTCCCGATCTTGGGCGGGTATCTGTCGGACGGTTTTGATTTGGTGACGGCTTCACTGGTACTGGTAAAAAACGCTCTCGGTTACACGTCGTCACTGATACTTGCTGCCGTGGTGCTGTTCCCTCTGTTGAAACTTGTAGCCTATGCTTTGTGTCTTAGACTGACTGCGGCTTTGGTTGAACCTATTGGCGACGAGAGAGTTTCCAGACTGCTCAGTTCGGTTGCCGACTCGCTAAACTTGCTTGTTAGTGCGCTTGCCGGAGTAGGTTTTATGTTTTTTGTGCTGCTGATGCTCATAATCGGAACCTACAATCCCGCCCTATAGGAGGCGAATATGTCTGCATGGCTTTTATCGATAGTGGGTGTAGTAACCTTAGGAATTCTGCTCCAAATTGTGATGCCCAAAGGGCAAACCACGAAATACGTACGCGGCGCGTTTTCGCTCCTCGTAATATTTGTAATCGTATCGCCTCTGACGGGTATGGGTGAATCTGCTTTCGATTTCAACTTTGATGATAAAACCTATTCTATTGACCAAACTTTTCTTGATAAAACGTCGGACGCATACGCTGTTACAACGGAGGAAAACATCGAAAATTTGCTTTTGTTAAACGGATATACGGCTGACGTAAAAATCTACGTAAAAAAGGGAACCGTGAGAGAAATAGAAAAAATTGAAATAATTCTTTCCGTTTCCGTTCTTGAAGGCGAAGAATTGAATAAACATATTTTGAAGGTGAGCAATTTGGTGTCGGCAAGCACGGGTGTTTCAACAAAAGATATCACGATTAGAGTAGGGGAGGCGACACAAGATGGAAATAATTGACAACCGCAAAGAAGGAGTGGTGCAAAAAATCAAATCGCACCCTTATATCGTGCGGCTTAGAAAAATCAAAAATATCCAACTAATAGCGGCAGTAATCATAATCGCAGTCGCATTGCTCATATATTCTAGCGTAAGCGAAAGTAAGAAGGAAAAAAAGGAAACCGTAAGTGTTTCAAAGACTGAAACGACAATGGATGAGGAAGAAGAAAGGCTGGCTTCCATTTTGAGCGGAATTGAAGGCGCGGGCGAGGTGCAGGCGATGATAACCAGCCGTGACGAAGAAATCGTGGGTGTGCTTGTAATAGCCGAAGGTGCGCGCGATATAAAAGTTATGTTAAAACTGCTCGATGCCGCTGTCACAGTTTTGGGAGTGGACAAGAGCATTGTCGAAGTATATGCAATGAAGTGAGCACGCTCACTAAAATAAAGAAATTCTAGGAGGAATTATGAAAATTAAATCGAGAACCAAAAAAGCAATCGTTTTATCGGTGATGGTGGTGCTTCTCGTTGCTACGGGCGTGCTCAACTGGGCACTTAATGACAAATTGAATTTGTCAAACGAACAAGCCAACGCAAACGAAACTGTAACCGAAACCTTCTTTGCCGCATACCGCAGCGACAGAGAAACGACAAGAGAATCGGAATATCTTTATCTTGATGCCATCATAGCGTCCGAAAACTCATCCGCCGAGGCAAAGCAAGCCGCCGAAGCCAAAAAGTTGGAGTTGGTTGGAAAGATGGAAAAAGAACTGCAAGTCGAAGCGCTCATCAAAGCCAAAGGATTTGAAGATGTTATTGTCACCCTAGGCGATGAGGGAGTGAACGTAGTTGTCGGAACGACCGAGATGACTGCCGAGCAGGCAACTCAGATTTTGAGTATTATTCAGTCGGAAACCGAATATTTGGCGACAGCGGTAAAGATTATTCCTTATAACTAGTCAATGTCTTTGGTGTGGGATTACACACGGCGGTGAATTGCCGCCGTGTGAATGCCGTCCCTAATATATCGTTCTCATTTTTCAATTTCCCAAATTTTTATTCACGTTACAAACCAATTCTTGGGATATTGCCGTTTGTGCGCTTGATAAACTTTTCCGCGTGTGCTATAATGCGCTTATGCAAAAAGAAATGAATTCAAAAAATTTATCCGTTTTTTCAGATGTTATTATGTCGCTTGCCTCGGATGCAGCGTCCGAAATTAAGGGAATCGAAGTTCTACGCTCCGGCGACGGCTCAAAAAAGGCTATCGGCGGCGGCGGTGTGTCTGTATATTTTCTCCCCGGCGACAAAGTAACCATAGACTTGTTTGTCAATATCCACGCCGGCTATCAGGTCCCCATTGCCGTTGCAGAAGTGCAAGAGAAAGTAAAAGCCGAGGTTGAAGAAACGACGAAATACCGCGTACACACAGTTAACGTCCAAGTAGTGAGCGTTATTTTGCCGCAATAATTATGAGAAGAGTCGCAAGAGAATTTGTTTTTAAACTTTTGTTTGAGTATACCTTCCTTCAAGTTGCAAATGAAGAATCGTTGGAACTGCTGTCTTTTGCAGACGATTTGACCGACGAAGACAAAACTTATGTCCGCGATACTTATTACGGAGTTATCAATAACAGTGAAGAACTCAAACAGACGATTTCCGATAAACTGGAAAGATATGATATTTCAAGATTGTACCGTCCGGATATGGTAATACTCTTGCTTGCCGCATACGAGCTGAAAGTTGACGAAACTCCAAACAAAGTGGTAATCAACGAAGCGGTAGAACTGGCAAAGCGTTACGGCACGGAAAAATCCGGAGGATTTGTGAACGGCGTACTCGCAAAACTGATTAAATCAAATTGAACCCGATGTTTTTAAGATGCACGAAAGATTTATTTGTAAATGAAGTGCGATTTTGTCAGAAACGTTGGGATTTTTGTTTAAAAAGGCATTAAAACATGCCAAAAAAGCGCAAAAAAACGATGTTAGTTGCATAAAAGGAAGATAAAGTGTCGGAATTGAACGATAAAACCCAGATTGTGCTAAACGCCATTTCCGTGAGTGAATTAAGCGCCAGAATTTCGAGCGTTTTTACCGATAATTCCTTTTTCTCACACATTGACATATTCGGAGAGGTATCCGGTTTTAAACTTAGCGGGGCTCATGCCTATTTCACAATCAAAGACCAATATTCACAACTGTCGTGCGTTAGGTTCGACGCGCGTCGGGATTATATTCCTGCGGATGGTGAAAGCGTAATATTGCGCGGCAGTGTTGATTATTATATTAAAGGCGGCAGGTTGACTTTCAAAGTATCGTCAATCACTCCTGTCGGTCAGGGTTTGCTCTTTTTGCAGTTTGAAAGAATGAGAGCAAAGTTGACTGAGGAAGGCTTGTTTGACGAAGCACACAAGAAAGCAATACCGCAGTTCCCAAGAAACGTACTTGTGGTCACTTCAAAAACCGGCGCGGTTATCCGTGATATTGTGACGACAATCAGACGCAAAAATCCCGTCATCGACATAGTGGTGCGCGACGTACGCGTCCAAGGTGACGGCGCAGCAAAGGAAATTTGCTCCGTTTTAAAAAGAGTGGACCCGCTAAATTACGATGTCATAGTTTTGGCACGCGGAGGCGGTTCGCTTGAGGACCTTGCGCCTTTTTATGACGAAGAGTTGGTTAGGGCGATTTACAACTTGAACACTCCGATAATTTCCGCCATAGGTCACGAAACTGATTTTTCTTTGGCTGATTTCGTCGCCGATGCCCGTGCAGCGACGCCGACTGCGGCAGGAGAACTGGTAGCCTACGACTATTACGGAATGGCAAAGCACGTTTTGGATTTGTCGGCAAGAATGGCCAATGCGGTTCAAAATACCGTAGATAGAAAAACGCGTCGAGTTGTTGCGGCAGTCAAAGGGTTAAGTTATGCGGCAAAAACTTTTTATACCAAACGCACAAATACTGTTTTTGATAGGCTGAACAGGCTCAATACAATTTGTGCACAAAAGATGAGCACATCAGAGCATAGGCTCGAGCGCGCTATGTCGGCACTTGATAATTTGAGTCCGCTGAAAACGCTCAAGCGCGGATATTTCAAACTCGAAACCGAGAACGGGGCGGTGACTTCCGTCAAAAAGCTTAATATCGGCGAAAAGATAAAAGCAGTTGGAGGCGACGGAGCGTTTGAAGCCGAAGTCACCCGTATTATTCCCGAACAGGAGGACATAAAATGGAAAACAAAGAAATGAAAAAATTCGAGCAGGCTCTTGCCGAACTGGAAGCCCTTGTCAAAAAACTTGAAAACGACGTTCCTTTGGATGAAGCGACCAAGACTTTTGAAGAGGGAATTGATTTGTCAAAAACTTGTCTTACGGGGCTGAGCAAGGAAAAGGGCAAACTTGCAGAACTTGTGGACGATCTCAACAACCTCACAAATGAATTTAAAATCGACTGATGACAAACCAAAAATATTTTGAAAAGTTTGAAGAATATCTAGGCAGTCTTCTGCAATCAAAAAATGCGGTCTTATCAGAGGCCATGCGCTACGCCGCGCTTGACGGCGGAAAGCGGGTACGCCTCAAAGCCGTATTTTTTGGCGCGGATTCCATAGGCGACTGCGATGCGGACGGATTGATTTCGCTTGCCGCCGCGGTGGAACTTATCCACAGTTATTCTCTCGTACATGACGATTTGCCCTCTATGGACAACGACGATTACCGCAGAGGAAAACTTTCAACGCACAAAAGATATGGCGAAGCAGTGGGAGTGTTATGCGGCGACCAACTGTTAACGCGCGCAATGCTGGAATTGATAAAAGGTGTTAAAATATACGGAGAGCGATACCTAAAGGCTGCGGCGATAATAGCGCAAGCGGCGAGCGATATGGCGGACGGACAGGCATACGATATCGCCGTCGCACAGGATTTGGATGCGTATCTTAAAATGTGTTCGCTGAAAACAGCCGCACTCATAAAATCCGCTTTCGTATCCGGTGTAACATATGCCGGAGCAAGTGACGCTCAAATCAATGCGGTTTCAAATTATGCCGAAGCGGCGGGACTAATATTTCAACTGACCGACGACCTGTTGGACAGCGATAAAAACGAAACGTCAATTTTGACTTTTGAGAGTGCAAATGCCGCCCAAAGCAGAATAAACGATCTGGTAAAAGAGGCGGTAAACGCGGCAAGCAAATTGCCAAATCCCAAGCAACTTATCGATTTTGTGTTCAAATTGCAAAACCGTACATACTGATAAAAAAACGGTTGCCAAAACGAAGTTCGTTTGGTATATTATTAAAGCATAGATTGTGCGGGAGTGACTCAGTGGTAGAGTGTCACCTTGCCAAGGTGAAAGTCGCGGGTCCGAATCCCGTCTCCCGCTCCACAAATTCCCGACAGGGCAACAATCCCACAAGACGGGATGAGGACCCGCAGGGTTCGTACGGAGCGCAAGCGAAGTCGCCGCAACGCAAAAAGCGCATAAAAGCACCGAGCGGAAAACAGCAGATAATCTGAAAACGACAAAAGGGCTGCGGCCACACCGTCAACTGCGAACACCCGATAGGGCAATTATTTTTGATAACCAGAACGCGCCTTTAGCTCAGCTGGTAGAGCAACTGACTCTTAATCAGTGGGTCCCGGGTTCGAATCCCTGAAGGCGCACCACAAAATGCCACTGTTTAGTGGCATTTTTTGTTATTAAGTTGTTCACATTTTGAACAGTAATGAATAATTAAGGCCATAAATAATTAATTTGTCCGGTTTCATAAGATTTTTTATCTAATTTGTAGTAAAGCACTGAATCGATATTTTTTATATGAGTTTTTTCGTTACCGGAAAATAATATTTTCACTTATGAAATCATGAGGGAAGAATGAAATAAAATACACCTATCGTGTTATTTGTAAATAATAAAAT
>CAYIYN010000037.1:0-13298 GCA_964367645.1 uncultured Bacteroidaceae bacterium | reverse complement strand
ATTAAAGCGCGTGCGGCATAACTATGCCGCCGAACCACCGCTCGGTGCTGACGCTCGCTCTGTGAGTAAACTCACTCGCTTCGCTACTACGCCCACTATGTGGGCTACGAATCCAACCCTCTCCACCAGAAAATGAGTTCGATTTTTATGAAATCGGACTCTTTTTAAATTATATTTTTCCTTGCGGGAAAGTGCTATTGCTTCGCAAATGATATTTGCCTTTTAAGGCAAGTTAAGGAAAAATATTATATAATGCGAGTGATAACGAGAATACCATTGACCTTAGGTCAATATCATTGCGTAAGCAATCTCATTAATAAACATGCAACGTCCGTTCAAGTTTTTTCACGGACAGGAAACGAATTGGGACTATTTTGACCCCAAATATAAGTCCTTTCACCTGCTCGATTTATGGGATACGAACCCTTAAAATCTAAAATATTTTTAGCCAAGGTGTAAACACTGCGCCCCCTTTGACACCTTGACATTTTTATTTTTTAAACACTTGACAAGGCACATGAAACATCCTATAATTAGTATGATAAATCATACAAATCATACTTTATATGGAGGTTTCAAAATGGATAACCCGCAAGGCAAATACGCATGGACGGTCAAGGTAGGGGAAAAAGGACAGTTTGTCATTCCCAAAGAAGCTCGTGAAGTTTTTGGAATTAGCCCCGGCGACACGCTGATTGTGCTCGGTGATATAGATCAAGGTTTGGCAATACCGCCCAAAGCCGCGTTTGAGGGGCTTATGCAAGGCATATTCGGAGGAAAGCCGCCAAAGGGGGACGACGGCGAATGAGTGCGATTATTGCGACAAACCTAACGAAAAAATATGGCGACTTAGTGGCGGTTGGCGGTTTGAATTTAACCGTTCATAATGGCGAACTTTTCGCATTATTAGGGGTAAACGGCGCGGGGAAAACGACGATAATTAAAATGCTGTCTTGCCTGATAAAACCTACAGACGGCGATGCGACGCTTCTCGGCTACAGCATAATATCACAGCCATATGCCGTAAAACAAAAAATCAACATTTCGCCGCAGGAAACGGCTGTGGCGGGAAATTTGTCTGTGAAAGAAAATTTGGAACTCATAGCGGGTTTATACGGACAGGATTCCAAAACCGCAAAGCAAAGTGCGGCAGATATGGCGACACGTTTCGGATTAGACGGGATAATGGCGAAAAAGGCAAAACGCTTGTCGGGAGGAATGCAGAGGCGGCTATCCATAGCAATGGCACTCATAACAAACCCTCAGATATTATTTCTCGACGAGCCGACACTGGGGCTTGACGTTTTGGCACGGCGGGAATTGTGGACTTTGATTAAAGTATTGAAAGGCAAAGTTACGATTATTTTGACGACACATTATTTGGAGGAAGTCGAGGCGCTATCCGACCGTGTGGGCATAATGACCAAAGGAAAGCTGACGGCTGTGGGCACGGTAGCAGAACTTACGAAGATGACAAGTACAACAAAGTTGGAGGACGCTTTTATTGTACTCAACGGAGGTGCGCTATGAGAACGCTTTTATTTGCAAAACGCAATACAAAAGAGATTTTGCGCGAACCGCTTAACTTAGCTTTTGGATTGGGCTTTCCGCTTATCTTGCTTGCGTTGCTTTCGGTTATAAACGCAAGTATACCCGCCGAAGCGGGCAATACGATGTTCGAGATAGGCAACCTCGCACCGGGACTCGCCATGTTCGGCACGGCTTTTATGGCACTATTCGGCGGTATGCTACTTGCAAAAGATAGAACGACGTCTTTTTTGACACGCCTTTTTGCCTCACCGATGAGGGCGGCGGATTTTTTACTGGGCTATACTGCGCCGCTTATCGTAATGGCGGCGGTACAGGCAACGATGACACTTCTTGCCGCCTTGATTTGCGGATTGCAGATAACGGCGGGAATTTTGCTTGCGATAGTTGTTACCGCATTGACCTCGCTTTTATTTATAGGGTTGGGACTTCTTTGCGGCTCGTTATTCAACGATAAAGCGGTGGGCGGGCTTTGCGGAGCACTCTTGACAAACCTTGCGGGGTGGCTTTCGGGCGTGTTCATTCCGATAGAGCTCATTGGCGGCGGGTTTGAAACATTCTGCCATGTCCTGCCTTTTTACCAAAGCGTACAGGCAATCAAATTTGCGATTGACGGCGATTTCGTGGGAATGCTACCGCATCTTGAAATCGCATTAGCCTACGCCATAGGCATATATGCAATAGCGATATTTGTTTTTAGATATAAAATGCGTGGCGATAAAGCATAGAAAGTACAAAATTAATCTGCGAACAGAAACAAATAAATAGTTAATTGAAACCGATTAGACATTTCTTACACTAAACAAGTTGGAAAATAGCAAATGTCTAAATTAGACGTCATGTATCACCTTGCCAAAAAAAGCATCGCAACAGCGATGCTTTTTTTTGCTTATGGATTTGCTTTTTTCAATATTTATGGATTTCTCTGAATGTATGAACCTTTTTGGTGGTTTCTTATGGCTTAAACTTTCATTTTTTGTAATATTCCATAAATAAGTCGTTGGGTTCACATTCAAGTATGTCGCAGGGTGCTTTAAGATTTTCAAACTTAATGCTACTTGTCTGATTATTTATGAGTTTATTAAAATTTTGATAGCTTAAACCTAACTGAATATATAGCCAGTATTTTGTTTTACCCTTTTCCTTGAGAATATCGTAAATCCTTAAATACATTTTCAATCTCCGCAATATATAATTTGCACATTATATATTATTAAAACTATTGACAAGTAGATTTGGGGATTATATAATGTGTACATTGGATATAAAAGGGGGGAAACAAATTGGAAGCTAACAAGGCAAACACTATTTTTTTGCAGTATAAAGATTTAGTCCCATCGGACAAATCACTAATGCTAAAAACTGCGCTTAACAATGCCGGAGACGACAAATACGATAACTTAATTGTAGTAAAGACTTATAGCGGTACAAATGTAATTTTATTCTCGGTCTTTCTTGGCTCGCTCGGCATAGACCGTTTTTATATCGGCGATATCGGAATGGGAATCGCTAAGCTACTGCTTGGCTGGGTTACATTTGGGATATGGCCTTTAGTTGATATTTTCTTTTGCTACAAAAGAGCGAAAGAGAAAAATCTGCAAAATATCTTATTATCGCTACAGTAAAGAAAGTGACTTTCTTGGGCGAAAAACTTTGTAAGAGCATTAATAAAACAAAACGCTTGCAAAATCTATTTCAATATTAGACATTTTGTATCACCTTGCCAAAAAAAGCATCGCAACTGCGATGCTTTTTATTGTTTATGGATTTGCTTATGGATTTGATTTTGCGTTTTAAATAACAAACAATACGCTTTTGGACAAAAAGTTATTAATCATTATATATAATATTTGAGAATAAGACAGTAAGTTTTCTGTGCGTTTATTGGCATATTTTTACAAACGAATGACCAAACTAAGGTTATGGACGATTTATTTTGGGAAAATCCGGATAACGCGGCAATTCATTATGAAGAGGACAAAGAGGAAAAATACGTAGAGGGCGACAACGTCGAAAACGATATGTTTTCGCAACTTGAAAAACGCTATCTATCAGAATCTTTGAGGGAACCAATTTATGATTGAACGCAAACAATATCTTGAGCACGTGAAAAAAACCGCGCCCAAATCACCTATGTGTCGCTCTCTTTTGGCTGCTTTTGTTGTTGGCGGTCTTATTTGTTGCCTTGGTGAAGGTGTTGGCGACATCGCAAAAGCAATAGAACCGAATTTGAGCAAAGAAGATTTGGGCAGTTGGATATCTGTAACAATGATTTTCCTCGGCTCTTTTTTTACTGCCGTCGGCGTCTATGACAAACTGGGGCACTTTGCCGGCGCAGGTTCAATTATACCGATAACAGGTTTTGCAAACTCCGTAGTGTCACCCGCTATCGAGTATAACCGAGAGGGCGTCGTGTTCGGCATCTGCGCAAAAATGTTCGTCATCGCAGGCCCTATCATCGTTTTCGGAATGATTGGAAGCGTGCTTGTGGGAATAATCGGCCTCATAATTCAGGCTGCCGGAGGCACGATATGAGAGTCGGCAAAACAAGTTTCAGGCTGAATAAACCCGTGTACATTGCGTCTGGTTATACCATTGTCGGAGCAAAAGAAGGCGAGGGCAATTATGCCGGCTCGTTTGACTTGGTGCTTTCCGACGATTTGTGGAAACAAAAATCTTACGAAAAAGCCGAATGTAAAATGCACCGTGAAGCAGTTTCGGGTGCGATAAAAAAAGCGGGAATTGAGAGAGAAGACGTTGACATAATGATTGCAGGCGACCTGTTGAACGAGATTTCCGCCTCGTCGCTTGCCGCAAGGAACTTTCCGACGCCGTTTTTTGGAATATACAACGCTTGCAGCACTTATAGCGAAAGCATAATATTGGGCGCGATGCTTATTGACGGCGGATTTGCCGATATAGTCACTTGCTCAACTTCAAGCCATTTTTCGTCAGCTGAAAGACAATACAGATTTCCGCTTGAGCTGGGCAATCAACGTACTCCGACAGCTCAGTGGACCGTTACCGGCGCCGGTTGCACGGTTTTGTCTGCTGCAAAGCCGAATAATATAGAAAACAGTTCAACCGTTGCTGCCGAAAGTGGAAACTATGAACAGTCAAGAGCGATGTTCGATGACTCGGTGCAAAGTGAAAACTGTGAAACGACGTATTTAGTAAGCTGCAAAAAAACCAAATATGCAAAGATTTGCGGCGGAACTATGGGCAGGGTAATTGACTTGGGTATAGAAGATGAGAGCAATATGGGCGCTGCAATGGCCCCTGCCGCCGCAAACACAATCCTCGCTCACCTAAAAGAGTTTGATGTCGCTCCGGATTATTACGACGCAATATTTACAGGCGATTTGGGGCGTTATGGCAAAGAACTCTTGGAATATTTGCTGGCAGAAGAAGGAATAAAACTCCCCGACACTTATATGGATTGCGGTGCAGGCTATTTCAAGCCGGAGCAAAAAACCTTTCAGGGCGGTTCAGGGGCAGGATGTGTAAACACCGCTTTCAACGGTTATATTTTGAACAAACTGGAGTTGGGCGCGCTTAATCGTGTGCTCGTTGTTGCAACGGGCGCGCTGTTAAACAAAGATACTCCTCTTCAAAAAGAAACCATACCCGGCATCGCTCACGCCTTTGTCGTGGAAACCGAAGACATAGAAAGTATTCTATAAATGAACGAATTGTAGAATAGTTTTATGTTTAATGAAGTAAAAAGCGGTGTAAGTTGCAAAAATACAACAAAAACTAAAATCAGGAAATAATGGTATGGCGTTAGAATTTTTTTTGAGTTATCTGAAAACTTTTGCTGTGGGTGGTCTGATATGCGTTATCGGTCAAATACTCATAAATAAAACCGAAATGTCTTCGGCGCGTATTTTGGTGTCTTTTCTGCTTGCCGGATTGGTGCTTGAAATCGCGGGGGCGTTTAGTTTTATGGAAGAGTTTGCCGGCGCAGGCGTGACTGTGCCTATTATGGGATTTGGCTCGACACTCGCAAAGGGCGCGCTAAAGGGTGTCAAAGAAGGCGGCATACTGGGTGCTCTGCAAGGCGGTATGAGCGCAGTGTCAGCAGGACTTACCGCCGTAATTTTCTTTGGTTTTATTTTTGCGCTGATATTTAAGTCTAAGAGCAAAAAGATTTAGTTTTTTGATTTTAACGGAGTGACATACAGTTGGAAATTCGTCCTTTTCCTTGTTATAAAGGGAATTCGGTTTTCTTTATCTCATAAATCTCATAATTTTTCTTAGAAATGCTGCTTGTTTTGCAGTTTATGCCGAAAATTTATTCGGCTGCCAAATCGAATATATCAGCAACTTTGCCAATGTTAAGGTAGGTTGTGGGAACCTCGCCGACAACAAGATTTTCGCACACCAAAACTTCAGCCTTTACCATAATAGTAGGCTCGTCTATCGGTGTAATTATGTTAATTTCCGCATAAACGTCAATATAAATTTTGTGTACGGTCTGATTTATCCCCGCAGAGTGAAAAGACGAAACGAAGTCGCAGTTTGCAGTGCCGATGGGCAAGATTTTTATGTTTACGTCAGGTCCAAATCCGGTTAGCAGCGCAAGTCCTGTAAACGTACCGAAGGCGATATCAATAGTTTGCACTCCCAAACTGTCAAGATTCGCCTGTGCCAAATTCGCGATTTCTCTGGCTATGGAGTTGATTTTGGGAGAGTTTGCCTGAATCATTTCGATGTTATTATTATCGTCATATATTACCGAAAATAAGTCGTCGTAGGTGATCCCGCCCTTTATAACAGTCGTCGCGGCAAGGTTGACCGCATTCGTGCCTATGGCGCGCACCCTCGCGATAGAACTGCCCATAACGACAGGAACAATGTTGCTGCGAAAATAGGATGTGCACACAAGAAAGATTGTCACAAAAAAAACAATCGCAACAGTGACACGCAAAATTTTTGGTTTTAGAACTTCGCGGACTTTCACAAGTTAATATTATGCGCGCGCGGACGAATTGTTGCCATTACTGCCATATTGCTGTCATCGACCTAAATAAATAGTTTGCTGATTAACATTATTGCACTATCTAAATGACACTATCTGAAAATGGAAATTTACGCGCTCTTTTATTTTGGTTTCCTTGACTATTGCGCGCAAGATTGTTATATTAAAACAGTTAATATTACGTTGCGCGCGTTGAGTGTGCGTGAACGTTTAGAGGTCAAAATGAAAGATAAGATGGAAAAGCTCAAAACCGACGCTTTGTCACAGATTGCAGAAGTTGCATCGACTGCGGCTTTAAGTGATGTGCGCGTTAGGTATCTTGGCAAAAACGGCGAAATAACCGCCGTAATGAAAGGCTTGGCTTCCGTGCCAAAAGAAGAAAAACCGTCAATGGGCAAACTGTTAAACGACGTGCGTACAGCAATAGAAAACGCACTCAATTTAAAGGCCGCCATATTGGAACAAGCCGAAAAAGAGGCTAGGTTAAAAGCCGAAACAGTGGACGTAACCTTGCCCGCAAACAGCGACGCTGTCGGCACACTTCATCCTCTGACAAAGGTTAAAAACGAAATTATAGATATTTTCTTAGGTATGGGTTTCAGCGTTGACGAAGGCCCTGAAATCGAAAACGATTATTACAATTTTCAACTGCTCAACGTGCCAAAAGATCATCCTGCGCGCGATATGCAAGACACTTTTTACGTTGGTGACGAACTTGTTTTGCGCACGCACACTTCGCCTATGCAGGCTCGCATTATGACAACTCAAAAACCTCCTATCCGCATACTGGTTCCCGGCAAAGTGTATCGCAGTGATGACGACGCTTCACACAGCCCGATTTTCCACCAAATAGAGGGCTTGGCGGTTGATGAACATATAACAATGGGCGACCTTCAGGGCTGTTTGCAAACGTTTGCTAAAAAAATGTTTGATGAGGACACAAAAGTGCGTCTGCGCCCTTCGTATTTCCCGTTTACAGAGCCTTCAGTCGAAGTCGATGTCACTTGTGCAATTTGCCACGGTAAAGGATGCAGAGTTTGCAAAGGTAGCGGCTGGGTGGAAATCCTAGGCGCAGGCATAGTAAATCCCGCAGTGCTTGAAATGTGCGGCATCGACAGCAATCGCTACAGCGGATTTGCTTTCGGTTTGGGCATCGAGCGTATCGCAATGATAAAATACGGCATTCCAAACATCAAAATGTTCTACGAAAACGACGTGCGCTTTCTAAAGCAGTTCAACTAAAAGGAGTAAAAAGATATGTTAGCACCAATTTCATGGCTTAAAGATTATGTGGACATCTCTGTTTCTCCCGAAGTGCTCGCAAAAAAACTTGTTGCGATAGGTTTTGAAGTTGAGCAAGTCATATATCAAGAAAAACAGGTTTCAAAAGTCGTTGTCGGCAAGATTCTTTCGGTAGAAAAACACCCAAACGCCGACAGACTTCGCGTGACGCAAATTGACATAGGCGGCACCTCCGTTCAGGTTGTCACAAACGTACCGGTCGTCGGCGGCGAAATAATTGCGGTTGCACTTGACGGAGCTGAGCTTAGCGGCGGCAACAAGATTTTGAAAGGCGACCTTAGAGGAACTTTAAGCGAAGGCATGCTTTGCGGACTTGAAGAAGTCGGCTTATCTGTTGATGATGTAACAGGACAAAAACCCGGTGACATTATCCGCTTTGACGACACGGCAAAACTAGGTGAAAACGCTCTTGTCGCTCTTGGATTTGACGACGTGATTTTGGACGTATCGGTCACGGCGAACCGCCCCGATTGTAACAGCATTTATAAACTGGCAAAAGAAGTTGCCGTTGCGCTAAAAACCGAGTGCAGAGAGCCCGAAATAGGCTACAAAACGACCGGCGACAGTGTTTTCAACTACGTCGGTGTGGAAGTTAATGCCAAAACGCTTTGCCCGCGCTATATGGCGGCGGCGGTAAAAAACATAAAAATCTTTTCTTCACCTCAGAAGATAAAATCCCGTTTGCGCGCAGTCGGCATACGCCCGATAAACAATATCGTGGACATCACAAACTACGTTCTGACAGAAATCGGACAACCGATGCACGCTTTTGACTCCCGTGATTTGAAAGGCAGCAAGATTATCGTGCGGCGCGCTCAGGATAATGAGCATATAGTTTCACTGGACGGCAAGGATAACAAACTGAACAATTCCATGCTGGTCATTTGCGATGCCGTTAAACCTGTTGCCGTTGCAGGTATTATGGGCGGCGAAAACAGCGGTATTAAAAACGATACTTCATCAATAGTATTTGAGAGCGCAAAATTTGCGCGTGACAGCATAAGACGAACTTCGCGCACACTGAACCTTCGCAGTGACAGTTCTGCAAGATTTGAAAAAGGCATTGATTTTGCCTCGCAAGAATACGGCATTAAACGCGCTTTGACTCTTGTTTATAAGACGGGCAGCGGAGATATAGCGGACGGCTTAATCGACGAGCGCGTTGACTACGTTAAGGCTCGCGACATAGCGTTTACGACAAGCCGCATTGAGCGGATTTTAGGTTGCAAAGTCCCAAAGGGCAAACTCATTTCAATACTTGAACATTTGGGAATTGCAGTTGAGGAAAACGGCAAAAATCTCATTGCGCACGTGGGCGAAGACAGGGAAGATATTGTCGGAGTCAACGATTTGGCAGAAGAATTTATCCGCGTTTACGGTTATTCTCACGTTGAGCCTACTTTGTTCAAGTATGCCGTTCCCACAATGGGTGGCAAAACTGCTAAATTTTTGAAGTTAGACGCTGTCAAAAACACTTTGGCGGCACTTGGACTGAACGAATCCATAACTTATTCTTTCACTACGCCCAAATTTGCGGATATGTTGCTTTTGCCTGCCAACAGCGAACTTAGAAACTTCATTCCCCTTATAAATCCATTGGGTGAGGGGTTGAGCGTAATGCGCACGACGCTATGCCACAGTATGATTGAAACTCTCGTGTATAACGAGTCGCACTTCAACAAAGAAGCATCGCTATTTGAAATCGGCAAAGTCTACGTTCCAAAGGGTCTGCCATTAAGCGAGTTACCCGATGAAAAAGAGCATCTTGTTGTGGGCATTTACGGCAGCAAATCCAACTTTTTCACTTTGAAAGGCATCACGGAAAATCTGTTTGCGGCACTGAACGTTAAAGCCGAATATTTGGTTTCAAATCTGCCTTATTTGCATCCCGGCAGAGCGGCAGACATAAGCGTTGACGGCAAAAAGGTCGGTTATCTTGGTGAATTGCACCCCGACGCCGCAAAAAATTACGGCACGGACAGCAAAATATACGTCGCAGAAATTTCTTTAAAGGAAGTTTTTGACGCTATGCCAAAAGAGAAAAAATTCAAGGCATTTTCAAAATTTCCGCAGGTTGAAAGAGATCTTGCGGTGGTCGTGGATAGTGCAATTTTGGCAAAAGATATGGTGAAAGCCGTTGAAAACGCGGACATAAAACACCTTATAAAAGCCGAAGTTTTTGACACATACTGCGGAGAACAGATTGGATATGGCAAAAAATCCGTTGCTATGAACTTTGTATTCTCGTCTATTGAGCGCACTCTCACCGACGATGAAGTATCCGCGCAAATGCAAAAAATTCTGAACCTGTTAAAGCGCAAATTCGGAGCGAAAATCAGGCTGTAGAACTCTGTTTTGCGGCACAATAACACAAAATTACGGAAAAACATCAATGTTTGATACAAAAAGTTTGAACACCTTGGAATATCCAAAAATCCTCGAAACCTTGGCAGAATATGCGCAATCGATGGGAGGAAAAGCGAAGGCGCGCGCCCTTGTACCGTTTGCCGATTATTCAGCCGCGCTTCGCTCACTGGATGAAACAGCCGAAGCCGACAAAACGATGTTAGAATTTTCCGTCAATCCTTCTTTCACCGTTGACGACGTTGAAGAAATCATTGTGAAAGCCAAAAAGGGCGCTCTGCTATCAATCCCCGAAATTATGAAAATAGGGCGGGAACTGAGGGTGTCGCGCCGCGTTGTAAAGGCCATTAGCGCGGTGAACGGAATACCTATTTTGAGCGAAATGGCATCAAGACTGTTTTTTGAAGAAGAAATCGAAAAGAGAATCTTCGACGCTTTTATTTCCGAAACAGAGGTAGCGGATAACGCTTCTGCCGAGTTGAAAGCCATTCGTCAGCGCATTCGCAAATTAAACGACGGTGTCAAGGCAAAACTTCAAAGTTTTATCACCGCGCCAGCCTATCAAAAATGCTTGCAGGATAACATAATAACCATTCGTTCCGACCGCTACGTCATTCCATTAAAAAGTGAATTCAAGGGAGCGATAACGGGACTTGTTCACGATCAATCCGCATCCGGAAACACCCTGTATGTGGAGCCTATGGCGGTGGTTGAACTGAACAACGATTTAAAAACCGCCATGCTGGACGAAAAAAAGGAAATTGAACGTATACTGCGCTCGTTTTCATTGTCAGTTATGGGTGTTAGCGACAGCTTGGCATGGACGTATCAAATCATTGTGGATATGGACGTCATCTTTGCAAAGGCGAACCTGGCGCGCGTTTGGAAAGCAGTTAGACCGGAGCTTAATCAAAACGGTGTTCTTGGCATACGCGAGGGCAGACATCCGCTTATTGACACAAAAACTGTCGTGCCGGTGTCTTTGAAGATGGCAACAAAAGACAGAATGTTGCTCATAACCGGCCCTAATACAGGCGGAAAAACCGTTACGCTGAAACTTGTCGGACTTTTTGTTCTCCTTGCCATGAGCGGAATGTATCTTCCCGCAAAAGGTGCAGATATTCCCGTTGTTGACGGCGTTTACAGCGATATAGGTGATGAACAGAGCATAGAGCAAAGCCTTTCGACCTTCTCCGCTCATATAAAAAACATCATCGAGATTTTGCATAAATTGACGGATAAATCATTGGTGCTGTTTGACGAACTGGGCGCAGGCACAGATCCCGGCGAGGGCGCGGCACTTGCCGTCAGCATATCGGAATATGTGATGACAACGGGCGCAAAGGCGCTAATCACGTCGCATTTCAACGATTTGAAGGAATATTCGCTCGTCAAAGACGGTGTAGTTGCCGCCTCAATGGAATTTAATGCGGAAACACTTTCTCCCACCTTTAAATTGGTTATGGGGGCAATCGGAAGTTCAAACGCACTTGATATAGCAGCAAAACTCGGACTTGATAAAAATATAGTTGATGCCGCACGAAACAGAATTTCACCCGAAAAGCGGCAATTTGACATGGTGTTATCAGCAGCCGAAGAAACCAGACGCAGTGCGGCAAAACTTGTTGACGAAGCCTCCGTAGACCGCGAAAAAGCGGCATATGTGCTTTTGGAAGTCGAAAAAGAAAAACTTGTTTTGCAACAAAAAAAAGAAAAACTTGACGAAAGTATACGTCGTGACACAAAACGCCTTATTGAACACTCGGTTGAAGAAGCTGACGAAATTATAGATAGGCTCAAAGAGATTGTGAATAGGCCGCAAGAAGAAGTGTCCGAAGCCGATGTTTTTGAAGCGCGTAAACTAAAAAAGCAGTTGCAAAATATGTCCGCGCGCTATGACAACGAGAGCGTGACGGAAGATAAGCCCGTTGAAGGAAAACTTGAAATCGGCGACAACGTTTGGGTGAAATCTTTGGGCAAAAAAGGCGTTCTTAAAAAGCGCAGCAGCCGCGAAGCCGAAGTATCTTTTGGTAAGTTTGCCGTGAAAGTCAAAGACGGTGACTATTATAAGGTGAAATGATGACAGATCATTATGTGCAAACACTGAGTATCGACGCTCCCAAAAAGGAACGGATTAAACATACTGCAGGCACAGTGCTTAAACTTATGGCATTGGGGCTTATCGTTGTTGCGCTTTTTGCCAGTTATTATGCATTTATTGCCGTTGCGGTGCTCTTTGTTTTGGGTATTGCGCTTTGTCAGGTGTACAACAACAATGCAAAAGAGTATGAATATGATTTCAACACATTGAGGATTGTTATATCCAAGACGAATATGCTGGGAAAGCGCGAGCGCAAACTTGAAGTGGTCTTTGATGACGTAACAAATTTTTGTCCTTTTACCGATATTATCTCAGCCGACGATTTGATATTTTGTCAGAGCGCGGGTGAAAAAGGAGTGTACGCGTTGACGTTTTTGTTTGAGCAAAAAGAACGACGTTTGCTTTTTCAGCCCGACACCTATTTTGTGGCATTGATTGAAGAAACTCTGACGACAAAAAAAGACGGCGATTGTCCTAAAACTGAAAAAGAGGAATCGTAAAATGATATACCTTGACAATGCCGCCACAACAAAACCGTGTGAGAGCGCACTGAATGCGATGATTAAGGCAAATGAAAACGCGTTTTTTAATCCTTCCGCATTATACAGAGAATCTGTCAAGGTCGCAAAACTCATAAAAGAGGCGCGTTACAACATAAAACTCATGCTTCGCGCGGGCGAGGAAGACAATCTTTATTTCACTTCCGGCGGTACTGAAAGCGACAACTGGGCGCTGCTTATGACAAAAAAGCAAAAGGGAAGCCGCATAATAATTTCGCTTGGCGAACATGATGCAATCATAAACCCCGCAAACGAACTCAAATCTCAAGGCTATGACGTGGTTTTTTGTCCTATAAACCCTGACGGAAGCGTCAACGAAACAGAATTTGAAAAACTGCTCACCGCCGATACGTCGTTGGTGTCTGTTATGCACGTCAGCAATGAAACCGGTGCCGTCAACGACATCGCAAAACTGGTAAAACTGACAAAGAAAAAAGCACCA
>CAYIYN010000036.1:0-13716 GCA_964367645.1 uncultured Bacteroidaceae bacterium | reverse complement strand
AAAACGGGCGGCTCAATTTTTTGTTTATAGATTTTTTGTTTAGAAATTTTTGTTTGGCAATTTTTGTTTGGCAATTTTTGTTTAAACATCTTGTGTGAAATTTTTGGGATTATTCTTTCTTTTTTTTGCAATTATCGTGTTGCCCTGACGATAGTGTAATTGTTCATTCGTCAGTCCTCTTGATTTTTGTTTGCTGTTAATTGTCAATTTCGGGTGCTTCTTGTGTCTTGGTTGGCGGCAAGTTTCTCGCCAGCACTTTGTAGATTTTGGGAAACAACGGTTTAAACTCCAAAAACTTATCCAGCAACTTGCCCCAAAGTGTTATAATCGGGGCGTTTATTATTGTGGTTATAAGAGTGCCCAAACCTATAGAATGAAAACTTGTGGAGTAAATTTTGCTCCAATCAAATTCCTTAACATCTCCGAAGATTGAAAATGCAAGGATTATCGAAACCGTCAAACAGCAAATATCAAACGCCATTTTAGATTTATTGACGGAAAAACGGTATCTGTCCGCCACTTCAGCGACAAACAATTCGTAAACTTGAAGCGGAAGATAAGTGCGGAAAAAACAGGCAACACCGAGAGCCGTAACCGTATCGCCCACAATCAGCATAACCCATCTTAGCCACAATTCATCAAACGGTTCGGTCCCGAGGATAAGCAGCCACAAATCAAGCGTGTAGCCATAAATGACGGCGGCAAGAAAAGCGAGCAGATATCGCCAATTAAGCCTTTGGACAACGGCGCAGAGCACGATTAAGAGCAATCCTTGTATCAGATACTCCACCATTCCGACGGAAAATCCGCTCCAAATGCCCGATACCGCCTCGTACAATATAAATGGAGGCGCAGCAATCATGCTGACTCCCAAATCGGCTTTTTTGCAAATTGCGACGCCCAACGCGACCAGCAACGTTGCAAACAACCAACTCAGTTCTCCGGCTTTTTCAAATTTTTTTATTGACATCTCCTTAGTTCTGTATGATTTTAGATTTTTGCTTTCAGATTGCTTGCGGTAAGATATGCCATAGCGCCTTCCATACAATACCAATTATTTGCGGGAATGATAAACTGGGTATTGGCATAATCAAGTATTTCGGTCGCAAACTCAAAATCATCGTAGAAGTATGCTGCGTATGCAATCAGCACCCAAGGGTAATCGATTCCCGCATCAATTTTTGCCGCGGTTCCGAAGTTCTTTTTGAAAATATCGTATGCGGCTGCGCCTTGCGTTGAAGCGGCACTGATTGCACCGAAAGCAACGGGATAAACCTGAGCGGCCATATCGGGATAGAATTCTGATTTGTCTATGGTGTATTTTCCAGCGTTAGAGAAAAATGCCTTATAAATGGAAGAATAAAGCCCTTCGATGCCTTCAGTTATTTGACTTGCCGCGCTAAGAGCGTCGTTCTTTAAACTTTGATTGCCGATAGCGTTAAACAACACTGCGGCGGCGCTGCACCCTGCGTACACTTCGCTGTTGTCCATAAGGTAATAGACTTCGTAATTCGGTTTTGCGGCAGTCAGATTGGCATTTGTCGAACTTCCTCTCGTGCTGAGCATTGCTCCGTACACACCCTCTATATCTTCACTGTGCGCAACAATGTATGCACTGTCGGATGTGACGTTCAAATATTTCTCAAGCACCATCAAAAAAAGTGCCGCATAACTGTCACTGCTGTCGTAATCGTTTGTGGAGGTAAGCGTTTCTCCGTTAACGTTGTAATCATATATCGTATAAATTCCGCCGTTTGCATCCTCCGTCTTGTTGAGAGCGGAAAAATGCCAGTCGCAATAACGTTTTACGTCGGCGGCGTTATTTGGATTTTCCAAAAGAGCAAGAGCGGCAAAACAAGCAAAATAAGGATTGACCAGATTTGTAGTTGCGGGGTTCCATTTGCATATTGCGCCGTTATTTAACTGCAGAGATTTCAGATAGGCCTCCTGCGAAGTAATAACCGAATCATACAAAGCCTCATGCACGGCAAGGTCAAATCCGGATTCTGACGGAGTCGGTGTCGGTTCGTATGAATCGTCGTCACAGGCGGTAAATACCACGGGCGTCAACACAACAACGGCTAGTATCAACAAAATTGCAAGTGTTTTTTTCATATTCTCTCCCTAAATTTCTGATTGTTTCGTTATTCACCCAATGCAACTGTTTTGTTTTTAAACAGAACATTGGTTTCACCCAAAACTTTGCTTGGTTCATACTTCCGCCCAAAACAAATTTTTTGCTTTGACCGAAAATTCCAAAAAACGATACTACGCTTGGGCTGAAAATTATATACGAAGACGGACGCCCGTTTTGGACGCCCGTCTTTTTATATAGATTTATTTTGCGATGTTATTTTCAAAGTTTTCAAGGCACTTTACGCTGATTGCAAAGCAATCTTTCAAACCCTGTTTATTTAGGTTGTCGTAAGTGTCGTGAATGGTGTGATAATAACTTTCCAAAACGTGATTAAGACCGGTTATGCCGGTTGATCTGAATCCCGCCTGTGCAAATGCCGCGCTGTCGGTTGCTCCGCCAAACGGAGGTACCATACCCTTGTTGCACTTGATGCCAAGTTCGTTTGCTGCCGCAACAAAGGAGTCGCTGACTTCTTTGTCGGCTGCTACGGTGCCGTTAAGGTCGCGGTAGTTGACCATCAAGAATTTGGGATCGTGAATGGTGTCAAAACTGTAAATCCAGGTGGGTACGTCGTCAAATTCACCCTTGTGTGCTTCGCACCAAGCTTTTGCTCCGCGCAGACCTGCTTCTTCAGAGCCTGTTAAGACAACGCCGACTTCGGTGTTTTCAAGGACGATGCCCTCATCGTGCAATGCCTTCAAAATAGCAACGGAAATAAGGCACGCGGTGAGGTTGTCGTTTGCACCGTCAACGATGGTGTTTTCATCCCACATATAATACATGCCGATTTGGAAAGGTACAAAAACGAGCGCTGCGATTCCGCAGTAGAACAAGACGTCCATTCCGCCTGCTTTCATAGCGTCAAAAGCGGGAACGGCACTTTTTGTCATAATGGTTGCCGCGATGCACAGTGCAAATTGAATAAGTGCGCCGACAACAGAAATCAATACGTGGCCTTCATACACCGCTCCGCCGAACTTGCAGTTGACGGGCCAGTTCCAAGCCGCATCGGGATGTCCGTTGAAGAAAACTCTGCCTTTGACTTCTCCGCTGCACTTTTTGATTGCCGTCACGTTTGTGCCGGTTTTTTCGGGGAAGAGTTTATCCACAAATTTTTTGTACATACCAAACTGGAGCACCATTATCGTAAGGCCTATCGCAATCAAAATGACTCCGAGCACAGGCACAAAGAAGAAGGAGCATGCCGCCAAAATCGCACAGGTGATGGTGATATAAATCCAACCCATAAAAGAAGCGGGATGTTCTTTGAAACTTTCTACGTCGCTTCTTTCGCATCCGCAGTCGTTTTTTAAGATACCTGCAAGATATTCGCATGCCATTCTTTCGCCTTCGTCACCGGGGCCGCGCTTGGGCATATCTTTGCAAATATGCGTGATTTCATCAATCATATAATCTGCAGAAGCGTCGCTGTTTGTGATGATTTTTGTTAAATCTGCCATAATTTTTCTCCTTGCCAAACTTTTTTATTGACTGTTATTTATTTTAGCATGATAACACCGACATTTCAATAGTAAGTTGTTATTTTTGCTGATTTTTGTCAATTAATTTGTGTTCCTTAACAATAATCACGAATGCGGTTTTTCTTTGCTCTATAATATAGGAACTTAACGTGTTAGACGAAATAGACTGTTGTAAACCCGCGTGATATGATGTATAATTTTGAATGTGGATTTTTGAACGTTTATGGATTAGCCACAAAAACAATCAGGGGGAGTTTTATGAAAAGAACCGTAACAATCAAAAACGGCAGCGGTTTCTCCGTTTTTAGATTTATTCAAATCGTATTGTTGCTTTTGTTATCTCTTACGATACTTTGCGCCTGCAACAAAGGCGGCAACACCGTAATTGAACAAGAAAGTACGTTCAGACTTATAGTCCCGCAAAGTTGGGAACTTGAAGTGGGAGATTCCCGTTCCGTCGATTATGCCTTCACCGAAGCAGTCACCGACAGAAAGATGACCTGGTCTGTGGCACCTGCGGATATAGCAAGCGTTGACGTTTGGGGCAGAGTCACCGCACAAAAAGCGGGTATTGCGGTGGTTTCGGCATCGACGTCAGACGGAAGCAAAGACTCGGTTATTTTGAAGGTGACAGAACAATCAAAAGCCTTGGATTTTTCTCCCAAAATCGTAGATTTTAACGGCAATGCGATATCGCTTGGCGACAACCTCCAAAAAATCATAACTCGCTACCCCGCATCGTCGGTTGCAACAAGTGCAGAAATCCCCGAAACGGTCAAGTTGCTTGCCGCAAGCGGAGATGGAAACGCGTTTCAATCTGCCTCAACAAACGGCGGCGTTATATGGTCGATAACCGATTACGGCGTTCTTAGGACCGACAATTCAGCCACACTGAACAGAGATAAAGAACAACGCTTTATGGGCGACCGCTACTTCTATAGCGCAGACACCACAACCGGCAAAATCATAGGTATAATCCCCGACAGCACCGACGGTATCTGGACGGTTATGACGGAGGGTGTAACGCACATCGAAATGCGCGCAATGACCGGTGTTGAGAAAGCGAGAATTATGTCCGCCACCACTGCCGAATACGTTTCACGACGCGGAATGGTATCCGAAGTGTACGATAGCAATCACGACGGTGTTTGGGAACACTCCGAGAGCGACAACGACGGACTTTGGACGGCAATGTACGCCGCGGGCGAACTGATGAGATATGCGTCTTTGGTTAAAGCAGGCGCTTCTGCCGAAGCAATTGCCGAAGCAAAAGAGAGCGCAACAATTTCAACCGAAGCCGTTCTGCTTCTTTCCAACATCTCGATGAGAGAAGGCACTGTGCAAGCATATGTAAGATATCAACCAAACGGCAACAGTGACGGCTCGGTAAATGGCAGATTCCTGTCCGACGAAGCACTTGTTGAGGGCGGCGACTATTCAATCAACCTCCCCTATATGAGCCCTGCGGACGTTTACAATTACGTCTACAATTCGTTCAAAGAATCCGGCGCTATCACCAGTTACGTCTTTGATAACACGGGTGAATACCTATATCCTTACGTTGACGAAGATTGGACTGACCCTCGCACTTCTGACGACGAATACGCTTACCGCACCCGCAATCTCAAAGGTTACGTTGCAAGAACGTATTCTTTCACCGATGAAGGCACGTCTGATTTTAGAGGTTACGTCCACTGGCAGCATAACGGCGACGGCACCTCAATCGGCTGCTCTGAACGTCCCGAAAGCGAGTCATATTATTATATCAACGGTGAAAATCTGCGCGGAGTCATAGTTGACGCGTCGGGCGAAATCCCCGCCAGACTTTGGAACGACCTCATCAAAGATGAGAACTACGACCTTGAAGACATCATTTATAAAGGCGACACCAGCTCCGACGAAATCATCGGACATTTGTTCTTATATAAACTTGCCTACGACATTTTGGGACCCGTTGACAGCGAACTGAAACAGATAATTTCCACCACGATGGACAATCTCGCACAGCACGTTTCCGACAACAGTTATATGATGGTTGACGGCAGCGGACAACCGGGAACTTGGAGCAAATACAACCGCGCGTTCTTCTACAACTCTTCGCAGATGGGCGGCGCACCCTTGACCGCGTCCGTAGTGCTGTGCTTGTTCAAAGTCGCAGCCTATGTCACCGGTTATGAAAAGTGGGAAAACGAATACCGCATGGCTGCTCTCGACCCCAGTTATGAATATGCAGAACTGGTAAGCCAGTACAATATGCAATGCGATTTAATGATGGCCAATTTGCTTGCGCAGTATCTTAGCCCTGCATTTGCAAAAACCGTTCTAAAAGGGCTTGACGAAACAGAAAAGGAGCTGCTGCTGCGTTTCTTCTTAAATTACTCCGACGAAGAAATGGCAATGCTCGCTTTCTATCTGCTCTTCCAACTTGAAGACGACGAGGAACTTTTGAGCTACTACAGAAAAGGCATTGACGATTGGTGGATTTCCATGCGTTACAGCGAAAATCCTCTTTGGTATTATATCTATCAACTTGCCTACCCCGACAAGACGATAACCGACGCATACGGCAACAACATCCTTGAAACTGCGGCTTGGTCGCTCTCTCGCCACTCCATAGACACTAGGAAATACAGTGCGTCCAATACAGCACGAGACGATTATGCGGAACTGTCGCTTAGAGGATTTGGTATCGACGAGGGCGCAACGCTTTGCTATGACATTGAAATGACGGGCGAAGTTTTGGCATCCAGCGATGCAACCGGTTTTGAAGCGTATCTTGACGCTCTCAATCTGCTCAATGAATCAGACAAGTTTGTGTGGGCGGTTGCCGCACCCGACGAAAGGTCATTCCACAAATATAACGGCGAATCGTTTGACCTAAACGGGCATTATAATCCCTATGAAATGGAAGGTTCAACCACCTACACCTTGCCCTTCTGGATGGGTATCTATCACAACATGCTGACCGATGTCGTTCTCGCATAAGCCTTATTTCGAGATATAATCGCACAAAAAGCGACGCACAACAAACAAAAAAGGTACAATCGAACAAAGAACAAAGGCACACTCGCACGACATGGTAAAGTGATATAAAAGCAATAAGTAAAGCCGACAAATTGTTGTTGGCTTTACTTGACAAATACACCGATACAGTCTATCTTGATTAAATGTGGTATTTGCCTACAATTAAATTTGGTTGCCACCTTTGGACGGAAGAATGAAAGAGAAAAAAATAACTTCACGCGCTTTTGCTCAGTTTGTCGTTAAGCACAAGTGGGTCTTCATAGGACTTTTCTTGGGCTTGATTGTTGCGTCCGTCATAATGATACCGTTCACGGAAGTCACTTACGATTTGAGCGGATATCTTCCCAAAGGCTCCGACGCCGACAATGCGATGGAAATTCTAAAGGAAGAATTTGATGACAAAGGCATGACATACGTCACAGTCAAAAGCGTAGACCCGAGCGAAATCAAAGACATTCAAAACGACATATTACAAATAGAAGGGATAGCGTCCGTTGCCTACGACCCTATGACAGGCTATAAAAACGAAAACGTTTTATTCACCGTAACACTGACGGATTACGATTCAACGGAGAGCGCGTTTGAAGCGGTTGAAAGCCTTTTGGATTATCTTGATACTCTTGACCACGAAGCCTACATAGCAGGTGTATCCGCACCTTCTTATTACACAAAACAAGAAACCTCCGAAAGTATTTTGAAAGCCGGCCTTGTCATTGCAATTGCCATCGTTGTAATGCTCATTTTTACTTCGCGCTCATATTTTGAACTTGTCATAATGGCAATCGTTTTTGCCGCATCAATCATCACAAATATGGGCACGAACTTTTTGTTCGGCGGCATTTCGTACTTATCAAATCTCATTGCTCTCGTGCTTCAACTTGCCCTTTCGGTTGACTATTCGGTCATACTGCTCCACCGTTATATGGACGAAAGGCTGCATGAGCCCGATGCAAAAATCGCAACAGTCAACGCACTTGCAAAGGGCTTTCCTGAAATATTTTCAAGTTCTTTGACAACTATCGCGGGACTGGCGGCACTTCTTCTTATGACGCTTCCGATAGGAGTTGAAATCGGCATTGCTCTATGCAAGAGCATCTTCTTCAGTTTGTTCTCCGTCCTCTTCTTTATGCCGCCTTTGCTTGCGCTTTTGCACTCACCCTTGGATCGAAGCAAGCACAAGCCATTCGTGCCAAATGTCACAAAACCCGCAAGGCAGATTGTAAAAGCGCGCAAAATTTTGGTGCCGATATTCCTTGCCGTAATCGCGTTTTGCGGCATAAGTCAGGCATTTACAAGCTACGGCTTTAATATGAACGGAAGCAACAAAATCGTATCGGCAAAGAACGAATTCAAGGATGACTTCGGCACGCTTAACACTCTGGTTGTAGTGGTGCCCGCGGGTGATTACGAAAAGGAAAGAGAACTTGCAAATTACGTTTTGTCTTACGAGATTATCGACAGTTCCAACGCACTAGCCAATATTAAAGTGACCGAAGATGCCTATCTCACGGACGAGTTTACCGAAGTTGACCTTAAAAACCTTATGACTACAATGACGGCAGGCACGGAGTATGAAGGCTTTCTCAGTGATGAAATCGTACACGCTATTTTTGAGGGCGGCGCAAAGTCAGTCAATCCCGACGTCGAAGTCACGGAGGACACAAAGGTTTACCTTGTCGATTTGCTCACCTATATATACAGCAACGAATTTTACCGCAGTGCCCTTGGCGACTATGGTGATTTGCTCGGCACATTGGTTGAAGCGCGCAGCAGTTTGGAATCCGCAAATTATTCGAGGCTCACTTTCAACGTCGATGCAGAAGTAGAAGACGAAACCACTTTCAATTTGATAAGCGAATTGAAAAATAATATAGGGAACTATTATTCCGAATTTTACATCACGGGCGAAAGCGTTGTGTGCTACGAAATGGCTCAGGCGTTTCCGAGAGACAACGCAATAGTGAGCGTACTCATTGTGATGTTTATGTTGGTAATACTGCTGTTCACTTTCAAAAACTGGCTCATTCCGATACTGCTGGTCTTGGCAATTCAAGGCGGCATGTGGATCAATTTCTTTATACCCTCGCTTTCAAACAGCCCGATAAACTTCATAGGCTATCTTATAGTGAGCGCAGTGCAAATGGGTGCGACAATCGACTATGCAATAGTTTTAACAAACCGTTACCGCACCACAAAATCCAACTACACAAGCAAACTTGATGCCATGGCGGAGTCAGAAAACGCTGTCTTACCGACAATCATCACTTCGGGCATAATCCTTCTAGTAACCGGATTGACCCTTTCTATTACAACCAGTGGCGTCGTTGCATCGATAGGCGCTTTGATAGGTATGGGCGCAACGGCATCGATGTGCATAGTCCTATTTATTTTGCCGTCCATATTACTCTTGTTTGACAAGGCAATCGACAAGTCCGACTTTTCATATATCCGTCAATTAATTATGGCCCGCAAGAAAAAGAACACGCCCGTTCCTGAAGGCGTATGCGCCGACAACGCAGTCAGCATACTCGACGTTGAAAACAGCGCAGACAGCCCCGCCGTCAGCGTACTTGACGTTGAAAACAGCGCAGAAATAAGCGCAGATAAGGCAGACAGCAACGCTGATGTATCTCCGTCAAAACAAGAATAACAAAACAAAACGGCATCTGAAATTTAACTGTTTTAATAGAACAAATTAACAAAAAACAGCCGATACTCAATAAAAACAGCAGACACACAATAAAAATAAAACGATTTAATAAGACCGCAACTTTAAAGGCATATCTTATTTTTGCTTTGAAGTGCGGTTTCTCTGTTTGTTTATCACAAGCGCAGGAAAAACAGCCGATACACAATAAAAACAGCCGATACTCAATAAAAATAAAACCGATTTAACAAGGCTGCAACTTTTCTTACGAGAGGCATCCCGTATTTGCCGACGAGTTTAAATTCGTTGCGGACAATTCTTTGATTTTTTTCGTAATTTTCATCCTCGGTTTGAGTAGCAGAAAACAGCGACTCCGCCGCTTGGTTCTGTCATTCCCATTATAACTTAACTCCGCAACCTCTCTTTATTTTTTTCAACCTGTTTTTCATACATTCTCCTCTGTTTTAATTCTTTTTGATCGCGTTTTGCTAAAATGCAATATTTTGGTAAATGTTTTTTTCAATTTTTTAATATTTCTCAAAAAAGCCCTTAAACTAAATCAACTTATCGCAAGCAGGTGTTCCAATGCCTCGTCGATTGTCATAAAGTTGACATCGACTTTGTCGATATTTTCAACGTGTATACCAACCGAGTAGCAGGCAAAATCAAACATAGGATAATCGTTTACGCCGTCCCCAATCGCGACAACGTCGGCGGCGCTTATCCCCAAAATTTCGCACAAATATCCCAGACTTTCGTATTTGCTTATGCCTTTCGGCGCAAAGTCGTAACTGTCGCAGTGTCGGTAGTGGTCTACGTCTTCGAGCAGTTGCGGATTGTCAACAATCATTTTTTCTATTGCTTCAAAATCCTCTTCACTCTCGGGGAAAGGCGTCAGACATACATCGTTTGGCTGATACCAAAGCCTGTCACTAAAATAGGTGTCAAACAGTTTTCTAAGTTCTTTCAAATTGCGTTTTGATTTTTCCGAAGTCGGAAGAAAAAACTGCCTTTTGGGAGGCAAATCTACTCCGAATTGGATTGCGGAGCCGTTTTCGCCGATAAGTATAGGATTTTCCACACCCAATTGACGCATAAAACCGCACAGATAATACAGAGGCTTACCCGACGACACGGCTATCCTCCCTTTTTTTGAAAGTGCTTTAAGCCTTTCAATGTTTTTATCTGTTACGGGACGGCCTAACTCCGCAAGAGTGCCGTCCAAATCAAATACAAATACTTTCATTACCTTTCCTCTTTCGTCTGTTGACGGCATTCTGCAACAAATTCTCTTCGATATATGTTATCCCAAAAATTAATTGTTTCTAATCGTGCGTCTAAAAGCAAGTGCCGCAAGCAAACTAAACAGCGCGGTATACGCCGGGACAACAATTAGAGAATCCAAATCTTTTCATACTGCCCCATCAGAGAAAAGCGTATTATATCGTGCGTGGGCGAAGGGCGGTATGCGGCAAATGCTTGCAAAACCGCCGCCAATCATATCAAGAGAAAACCACATCCGGAAAGTAGGGCTGCAATCTGCACCGCGGCAGACCGCACGGCAGAGCCTGATTTTATGCTCGCCAAGTCCTTTCCCGATCACTGATTTTGCGTTCTTTCGCAAAGTCGGAAAAAAGGCTGCCCAAAATCCGGTATCTTTGTTGCCTCCTCAATAATACAAATCTGTTTCAGCAACAATTCAGTTCTTGATAAACTTTATGTTGACTTAATAGTTTTCGTTTACCTGCTCGAAATATGCTTCGGGATGCGAACAAATCGGGCATACTTTAGGCGCTTCAGATGCCAGACACGTATATCCGCAGTTTCTGCATCTCCAATAAGTTTTCCCACCCTTTTTGAACACTTCGCCGTCTTCTATATTTGCAGCCAGTTTTTGATAACGCTCTTCATGCGACTTTTCTATTTCGGCAACACCTTCAAACAACCTTGCTATGTCTTCAAATCCTTCTTCGTGAGCTTCCTTAGCCATTCTTGCGTACATATCCGTCCATTCGTGATATTCGCCGGCAGCCGCTTGCTTCAAATTTTCAAGCGTGCTATCGCTTATGCCGCTTAACTTTTTGAACCAGAGTTTGGCATGTTCCTTTTCGTTATCGGCAGTTTCTTGGAATATGGCAGCTATTTGCTCATAGCCTTCCTTTTTAGCAACTGATGCAAAATAAGTGTATTTATTTCTTGCTTGAGATTCGCCCGCAAAGGCTTCCCATAAATTTTTTTCTGTTTTTGTTCCTTTGACATCCATATTTTTTTCTCCTATATTTTGGGTATCATTTTCTTTCAAAGTGTCCATTATTTTTTTTACAACGTCTACTGGGAAATCCTCGGGTTGCTTATTTTCAAGAAGTGACCGTAGAAAATCCTGAGCATTTTCGCTTTGCGGCAACATATACCCGGCTTCACGAATGATATCCTCCGCCATAATATGATTGGATTTTTCAATGGCTATGGACAGTTTCCCGAGCAATCCGGCAGCGATATTTTCCTGTTTCGACTTGCTTCTCATCAGTTCTTTGAGCGCATTAACAACGGGTTCTGTTTTGTCCTGCTGCTTCGGATATGCCTTTGGCACCATCGAAATCGCACCGGACGGACAAGCGCTTGCGCAGTCGCCGCAACCGATGCACTTTGCAACGTCAATGATACTGTTCTCTGTATCTGTCGCCCCGGTAGGGCAGACATAAAGGCATAAACAGTCCTTTGTGCACAAACGTATATTTCTTACTGCATATTTATCAGCCATTTTTACTGCCTCCCTTCAATTTTTTCAAATTTCCAATTTGGTACCTTGCAAACAGGGCAGATTTCCGGAGGCGTATCCCCTATGTAAATGAAGCCGCAAATTGTACAAACATAAACACCGGTATTCGCAAGCATTGCGTCGCCTTCGGTTTGATAGCGTGCTAAAAGAGATTTCTGCATGCGTGTGACTTTCTCGCTCCATACCAAGGCCCTAAGCGCTCCTCTATCCTTGGCGTCGGATGCTTCGGCATTGGCGTTTGGAAAACCTTCCCCAAGGTCTTTTTCGATTAGTTTAATCAATTCATCAAGGTTTGATTCCTTAGCAGGCGCTGAGGCTTTTTTAAAATATTCTGCCAGTTCTACAAAGAGTGCCGCTTCTTCAAGCTTGTACTGTTTTTCGCAGCCACGTGCAAGATTCGTGCAAAGTGCACTAATCTCAAGCGCAGACATCTCCTTCATATCTGCGGACGGCGGAATTACAGATATCGGTTTCTTTTTCGCAGATGCAGTCGGTTCGCCCTGTTTCTTAAATTCAGATTTTGCTGCACGGCAGAGAGGACAAACCCAATCGCTTGGCAGCTCTTCCCAGGTTGTACTAGGAGCAATACCCGCTTCGGGGATACCCTTTGTTTCGTCATAGATATAACCGCAAACGGAACATATGTATTTTGCCATTTTTTACCTCCTTACTTGTTTCCTTCTATATTTACAAGGCATCTGTGACAAATACCTTTGAAATATACGTTCTTGTCATCGATTTGGAAATTATTCAAATCTTTGCAAGTCATCGAATCGATATCAACGTTAAAGTCATATATAGTCCCACAGGATGCTCATTTAAAATGCCCACGGTTTTCTGCCATAACGTCGCACCTGATTTCATTATCTTAAATTGCAACCACCCGAACTAAACCCGCTTCTACCCAATTCTCAAAGTATTGTAAACGGTTGTTTTTGATTGTGTAGGGATGTCCTTAACGAATGGGCTGTTTCAACTTGAGAAAGCCCATTCGATGGTATTGTATAGTTAAATTTTAGGACACTTTTACCACAACCGACGCCGACGGGCTGTTTGCACCGCTATTATAGCGTACCGTTACTGTGACAAAACCTGTTGCAACGCCGGTTATCGTTACAACTCCGTTTTCCAAAACGCTTAGGTTAACACTTCCCTTTCCGTTTTGAGAGGTGGAGAATGAGCCGGTCGTGAAGTCTATCTCACCGCTGTCCATTGCCGCGCGGGCGTCCCAATTCACGGAGTTACCGACTGAAATGGTGTATTGCGGTGCATATACAACCACAAATATCATATCCGATAGAGTACCTGTTTCGTCGTCGTAATAAGCGGTTATGTTTGTTGTTCCCACGCCTATAGCGGCAACAAGACCGTTGCTGACAGACGCTACCGACGGGTTGGAACTGCTGTAAGTGACTTCGCTTGCTGTGTAAATAACGGGAACATTTTTGCCTTCGCTGTCCTTCCTATAGAAAGAGGGCGACCAATAATAGGTTTCTCCTACGGATAATTCTCTGGTTATGCTTTGTATAGCTTTCTTAATATTTTCTTGAGCCTCAGGGGTGCAGCCGGCAAGCAATAAGCCTATCGACAGAACAAGTATGAGAGCAATAATTAGTGTTTTTTTCATTTATCTGTACTCCTTACTAAA
>CAYIYN010000035.1:0-14494 GCA_964367645.1 uncultured Bacteroidaceae bacterium | reverse complement strand
GTACTGTATTGTATTGTATTGTATTGTATTGTATTGTATTGTATTGTTTTGTTTTGATTTGTTTGTCAATCAGTTTTTTGGAGGGATACGCGTTTTGCATTTCGTGCCAAACAAGGTGTCGGCAACGTCCAGTTCATTGGCAGAACAAAGGCCGTTTGCGTTTAAAGCGCAGGAAGCCGAACACTGGACAATGCTGTCGCACTTTTCACCGTAAAATTCTTCGCCTGCCTCAACGTCGGCAAATGACTGAGCAAGAGCGCCCCCGTCACGCTTTATTCGGCTTGCGCATTTAGCGTTTTCTCCCACGGCAATTATGCCTGCAAGGCATTTGCATTTTATGTTATGTTCGCAATTTGAAGTTTTGCAGTCTATCTCTTTCATACTTTCCTCCGAGTATAATCAGTCACTTGATAGTGCCTCACGGATTAGTATTTCCAAAAAACTTATTTATACACAATTGAAAATTGCGGGCGCGTGTGGTAATATAGGCAAAAGGAGATTACTATGAAAATTATTCTACTTGATGATGTGAAAGGTATCGGCAAAAAGGGCGAAATCGTCGAGGCGAACAACGGCTATGCCAGAAATTTTTTGATAAAGCGCAAATTGGCGGTTGAAGGTAATTCGCAGAATCTATACGTTGCCGAACAACGCAAAAAAGCCGTAGAAGCAAAAGCGGCGGCAGAAAAACAAGCGGCAGTTGATATTGCGGCGCAACTTAAACATATTGTTCTTACCGTAAAGGCAAAGTGCGGCGAAAACGGCGGCAAAATGTTTGGAAGCGTCACCGGCGAAAATATCGCAAGCGCGCTGCAAGAAAAAGGTATTTCATTGGATAAAAAGAAGATTGAACTGAAAGAAAATATCCGCGATTTTGGCAATTTTGAAGTGATTGTCAGATTATATCCGGAAATTACCGCAACACTAAAAATCGAAGTAGTGCGCGCCTAATGGCAAATTTTATCACCTTCCTTGGCATTGACGACTACAAACTTTTGCAAGACGACAAAGGCTATCTTTTCAGTGCTGACAGCGTTTTATTGTCAAACCTGGTCAAAATCGGCGCAGATGACAGAGTGCTTGATTTGGGCACGGGTTGCGGCGTTATCGCCACACTAATCGCCATAAAAAAGAAACCTAAAAAAGCGGTTGGAATAGAGTTAAATGCAGACGCTTGCGCTCTGGCAAAAAAGAACGTGGAAATGAACAAACTGACGGACAGAATTGAAATAATAGAAGGGGACGTCAGAAAAATACGCGATTTGATAAAGGCGGAGAGTTTTGAAAAGGTGATTTGCAATCCCCCATATTTTGATGCCGAAGAAAGCGGCTCGAAAACGCAAAGGGCGACTTCCCGCGCTCAATCGGAAGGCAGTATCGATGATTTTGTGAAAGCGGCAGCGTATGCGCTTGCTTTCGGAGGGGATTTCTCAATTATATATCCTGCGTCAAAAATTACGGATTTGTTTTGTGCGTTAAGAACAAATAATTTGGAACCAAAAAAAGCAGTTTTGATTTATCCCAAATTGTCAAAAGGTGTCGACACTGTCATCGTCACCGCAAGAAAGGGCGGCAAATGCGGCCTAAGTTGCGAAACGCTTATCGTTATGGACGAGGAAGGAAATTACTCAGAAAAAGTCAAGGAGTTGTACCGCTAGTGGCAAAACTATATATCGTCGGCACGCCCATTGGAAATCTAAGTGATATAACATTGCGCGCTCTTGAAACTTTGAAAAGCGTGGATTATATCGCGTGCGAAGATACGCGCCACTCGCTGACGCTATTCAATCACTACGACATAAAGGCGAAGCTCATCGCATATCACAAATTCAACGAAAAAGAATGCGCCGAAAAAATCGTCGCGCTCATAAATGACGGAAACTCAGTTGCGTTGGTGAGTGATGCGGGTATGCCGTCGGTGTCCGACCCCGGCTCGGTTCTTGTTGCTTTGTGCCGAAAAACGGGAGTCGACGTCGAATTGGTTCCCGGCCCGTCCGCGGTGACAGGAGCGTTTGCAATGTGCGGACTGCAAAGTACAGGTTTCGTATTTCTGGGGTTTTTGCCTGAAAAAACGACATATAAAGTGCGTATTGTGAATAATGCGGCAAAATCTGACTTGCCCATTGCACTGTACGTTGCACCTCACGACATCAAAAAAACAGCGGCATTTTTGTATGAAGTTTTGGGCGACAGAAAAGTATTCGTTTGTCGCGAACTCACCAAACTTCACGAGAGTATAACCGAAACTTCCTTGAGAGATTTTGACTGTGTGGAAAAGGGCGAGATTGTTTTGATTGTGGACGTTTCCGACGTGAATGAAAATCCGCTTATCTCTCTTTCTGTCGAAGAACATCTGAAAAATTATTTAGACGAGGGTCTGGAAAAAAAAGAAGCGGTCAAACGAGTGGCTGCAGAGCGTGGCGTAAACAAAAACGAAATCTATCAAATCGCGCTCAAATTATGATGTTGATTTGACAAAAAACCACACAAAATAAAAACAACAACGCAAATTTAACGCCGACTTTTGTACGGCGTTTTTTATTGCGCAAAAAAGACAAATTGCATTGTTTTTGAACGTTTTTCGACTTTGCCGTAGTGCTATTCTTGCAAAAGAGGTGTGTATGGAAAGATGTGTAGGTTTGCCGCTTAGAACCAAATGCAAAATAAACGGTTGTGATATATACGCAGGTAAAGATATATTGCCCGCTTTGCCCGAAACGCTGAAAATGCTGTGTCCTGAAGGTGCTGTCGCACTTTTATATGACGGCGGTGTGACAAAAATCGCAGAAGGAGTGCGCGACTGTTTGCGAAAAGACGGTGTTTCGCTTTTTTGCAAAGATGTAAAAGTTGAAGGAGAGGTGCCTGAATACGTCCGACTTATATTGGGTGTCGGCTCGGGAACCGTTGCGGAATTTTCCAAAGCGACGGCAAACAAACTTGATGTGGATTGTGCGCTTTTTATTACTGCACCATCCACGGATAGTTTTTTGACCAACGGAGAATGTGTAAAACATATTTATCTGGACGAAAGAGTTATAAACGAATGTCCAAAACAATGCCAAGCGGCGGGTTGGGGGATTGCTATGTCGTCGTCACTAGCAGATTTTGAAGATTATTTTTGCCGTACGATATTGAACCAGCAGATACGTCGCCCCGTAAAAAACAAGACGCTTCCGCCGGACGCGACACTCTTGGATTTGGCATTGAGGCTTATTGAGGATTCGCCAAAAGACGGAATGGAGGACTCGGCTTCCGTCATGGCGAAACTGCTTTACGACACCGATTTAAGAAGCGGATTGGAACCCAGATTGCTTGGAGAATACAAATTTTTGTCTGCCGCCGCTCTTCACGTTTTTTACACCTGTTTTCTCGGTTCGCCCTGCATAGACTGTTCGGTACCTCCTTCGGTTGACAAAACGGTGGACGATATAGTGTACCATACCGGCCGCAAGCGCGAAAGTTTGATGAATTCGATTGACTTTTCGGAATCCAGCAGTTATTTTAGAATAAATTATATATTAGGCGAATACAGATTAGACTTGTTGGAGCGATTGAGAGAAATCGACTTCCACACAGCCGCAAAGCGTTGGCGAAGGCTATATCCCGATGCGGGATTCTGGCTCAAAAATGCGCTCACGGCGAGGGATCTTATAAAATTTCTCGGAGCGACGGGTTTAATCGGAGGCGGACTGGCAAACTGCATTTATAAAAGCGGGTTCACTCGTCTTTGCGCTTGAATATAATATAGAAAAATGCACGCACACACGAAGGAAAACTATGGCAAAGAACCTCAAAGATGTAGAATTGTTTCTCTTTGATCTCGACGGCACCGTATATATCGGTGACAAGGAAATCGAGGGTTCTTTTGCTGCGGTCAACCGCATTAGAGAGATGGGGAAACGCATTTGTTTTTTCACCAATAACTCCTCCCGTATGCACACTGATTACATCGCAAGGCTGAACAAACTTGGTCTTCGCGTTTATAGCGACGAAATTTACACAAGTGGTCAAGTCACCTGCGAATATATCCTTTACAACTATCCCGGCTCCAAAGTCTTTCTGCTCGGAAACGAAAGGCTGCGGAGCGAATTTGAGTTGTATGGAATAGACCTCGTCGACGAGCAACCTGACCTTGCGGTAATTGGGTTCGACACTTCTCTTACTTACGACAAGTTGTACCAATTTTGCTGTTACGTCAACCAAGGTTTGCCGTATATTGCCACTCATCCAGATTACTATTGCCCGGCGGAAGGCTGTCCGATGCCCGATATAGGCGCGATGATAGAAGCCATTCGTTTGACGGTGGGGCGCACGCCCGACGTCATTATGGGAAAACCGCACAAAGAAGCAGGAGCAAGGATTGCCTCAAGATACAATCTTCCTGCCAAGAAAATCGCGATGGTGGGCGACAGACTTTATACAGACGTGGCGTTTGGCAAAAACTGCGGGTTTGTATCCGTGCTTGTGCTGTCAGGAGATACTGACAGAAAGATGCTTGAGAAAAGCAAAATCAAGCCGGATTACGTTCTTGACTGTGTCAAAGAGATACCCGCGCTAATCGGCGCATAAAGATACGCAAGCGGCTCAGTTGAGCCGGGAGAAATTTTTATTATGACAACAATTTTATCGGCAAGCGCAGTCTGGCCTCAATGGCTGATTTTCGCTTTATACATGGCAATCATTCTTTTGGTTGCAATCATCACAAGGAAAAAGACAACATCCGTTGAAGGATTTATGTTCGCAAACAAGGGCGTAGGTGCTTGGCTTAGCGCTTTTGCCTACGGTGCAACGTATTTTTCCGCAGTCGTTTTTGTCGGCTACGCAGGCAAATTCGGCTGGAGTTTCGGTCTATCCGCTGTTTGGATAGGTTTGGGCAATATGATTTTCGGCACCTTGCTCGCCTGGGTGGTTCTTGCAAAGCGCACTAAGCATATGACAACACAACTTAGTGCACGCACAATGCCTGAATTTTTTGAAAAACGCTACGATAGCAAATATATAAAATTGGTGGCATCGCTCATCATTTTTGTGTTTTTGCTACCTTATTCGGCATCCGTTTACCAAGGTATGGGTTATATCTTTGAGGCGGTGCTTGGTATCGACGCAGTTTGGTGCATTTTGATACTTGCGGGTATCACTGCAATTTACCTTTTTGCAGGCGGCTATTTTACGACAACGATAACCGATTTTATTCAAGGCACAATAATGATTGTCGGAGTTATCGTTGCGGTGTTTATGTTCTTGAATCATGATAAGATGAACTGGGGCGAAGGGCTATCGGCACTTTGGAACGATGCCAACTTAACGCTTATACCAAACGTTGTAACGCCCGATAAACCCGGAGCGACATTCTTGGATAATCAAATGTTCAATGTGGTTATTCTCGTGCTGTTGACTTCTTTCGGTATTTGGGGATTGCCTCAATCCATTCACAAATTCTACGCGATCAAAGATAACAACGCGATAAAGAAGGGCATTATTATCTCCACGCTGTTTTCGGCAGTTGTGGGTTGCGGAGCCTACTTTATGGGCAGTATGATAAGCAGATTTGTGTCAGCGGAAACGTTTGGCGGCACTCTCGGAGGCGATTTTGATAAACTTATGCCCGAAATGATAGTCGCCAATCTGCCGTCGGCTATGCTGGGTCTTATTATTGTTCTGCTTTTCTCCGCGTCAATGTCCACTCTTGCCGCGCTTAGCCTTTCGTCGAGTTCCACCGTTACCGTTGACTTTGTCAAAGGCTATGTGAAAAAGGATTTTGCAGACGATAAGATGCAAATTTTTATGAGAGTTTTGTGCCTCGTATTTGTTGCAATATCCGCCGTGCTTGCAATAGTCAAGATTGACGCAATCGTGTCTATGATGAGCCTTAGTTGGGGCGCAATAGCAGGTTGTTTCTTGGGGCCGTACATCTATGGACTATACAGCAAAAAAGCAAACAAAGCCGGCGCATATGCATCAATAATTTTCACTCTGACGCTTACGGTCGCAATGATTATCGGCCTTGGATATTATGTATTGCAATCCAAAGGTCTTGACCCCACTTTTGGCCAAGCAGTGAAAGCAGGTATCGGCAAAAGTCCGTTTATCGGCGTTTGCTCAATGGCTAGCAGTATGATAGTTACGCCTATCGCAAGCCTGATTTTCGGCAAAAAGTGCAAGGTTTCTGATGAAAAAATAGAAATGCTGTTCCCTAAAAAGAACCTTGCGGAAAAAGAAGAAAAATTTGATTCGACTGCGGATTTTATATCATCAGCTAACAAAGGCACAGAAAACTAAAGCAATACACGACCTTGAAAACCAACAAATATATTGAAAACCAAGAAGTTTACATTAAAAGGGCAGACGACAGTCTGCTCTTTTTGTTTTTCTGTCGCCCCTGTTTTCGTTTCGCGCCCTATTTAGTGGCTTTATATTATTATAACCCGTTTTACATGGGCAGATAACGGGCAAGTGCTATGTTGCTAATTCAGCAGTAAGGTGATAAAATCGAAATACAAATATTCGGAGTGGATTATGAAGAGCAAAACCAAATATGAAATCAATATAGACGAATTGCAGAAGATTTTCGACAAGGCAAAACTAGGAAGGGTGGAAAGTTTTTTGCCGTTGGGAGCGGGAATGTACAATGCCGTTTATAAAGTCGAAACGGCAGAAAAAACATACGCGATAAAAATCGCCCCTCTGCCGGAAGTTAACGTTATGAGTTATGAAAAGGATATGCTTAGTACGGAAATCTTTTGGTATGACTTAATGGCAAAATGCACCAACATAAACATTCCCATAATTTACGCCGTGGACAAAACCCGAGAAATTATCCCTTCAGAATATTACGTTATGGAATTTATCGAAGGGCCGACTTTGGACAAATTGGATAAAACGGGCGAAGATAAAATATTTGCGCGAAATTCGCTACTTTCCAATATCGCGCAAATTCACAAAGTCAAGTCGGACAAATTCGGCTATATTCAAAACGGATTGCAGGATAACTGGTATAGTGCGCTCAAAAGTTTTGCCCTAAACTGCATGGCGGATTTAGAGGCGGTTGGCAAAAAGTCAAAACGCGGCGCAAAGCTGCTTAAATATATCGAAAAACACGCGGATTTGCTAAAAGGAGTGAAGGGTTGCATGGTGAACTACGATATATGGGATTTAAATATCGTTGCAACGCGTTTGGGCGACGGTTTGAAACTGACTTGGATTGACCCTGAACGCGGGTTCTACGGAGATCCTATTTTCGATTTTATTTGCGTTGACGTGATGAAAATGTCGCTGAAAGATAAGGCGGAAAGTATTGAAATATACAACTCTTACGCCGATGAAAAAGTGATAGTTGATTTCGACTGTGAGATACGTTTTGCTTTCGCACTTGGATATATGGCGCTTATTCAGGAAACGGAAAAGTTTTACAGGTTTAGGCGAGTTGATTTCGGCTGGTGGTTCGATGTGTTCAGTTCGGGATTATATTACAAAAAGTGCTTCAAACTTTTAGAAAGTAAGATATTTTAATAAAGGAATGAAAGATATGTCGCCTTCTGCGGATGCCAAACTGAAAAATAAAAGTATTCCCAGGCTTGTAGCGAGTTATGCTTTTACAACGCTCGCCGCTCTATTGCTTAACTCCGTTTACAATCTTACAGACACTCTGTTTGTCAGTTGGGGAGTTGGAGTCAACGCTTCTGGCGGAGTATCCGTAGTTTTGCCTTTCGTGATTTTGCAAAGCGCGATTTCGACAGCGCTTGGCGGAGGCGCGGCATCGATTATTTCAAGAAAACTGGGAGAGGGAAACCGCCGTGAAGCGGGGGATATTGCTTTTAATGCGATGATAACTTTCTATATCACCGCATTGGCAGTCACCGCCGTCGGCTTTGCCCTTATGGAGCCGCTGCTTCGCATTATGGGAGTTACAGGCGATATTTACGCTTATTCCAAGCAGTATTTTGCAATCGTGCTCGCAGGCAACGTCTTTTCCACCGGGTTTTCGTCAATCATACGCGCCGAAGGTAAAATGTTATACGGCTTGTTCATTTGGGTGATTCCAATCACCGTAAACATAATTTTGGACGCGGTATTTATCCTCGTTTTGGGGTGGGGCGTGCGTGGTTCGGCTGCCGCCACCGTCATATGCCAATTTACAAGTTTTTGCATGATGGTGATTTTTTTCACTCGCTTCACCTCCCTTGATTTTACATCTGCCAAATTGAGCATACGTCGAGTTGGTCAAGTGCTGGGCATCGGCTTGCCTTCACTTGTACAAATGGGCAGTCTTTCAATTCTGACGCTTGTTATAAACAACGTACTCAGCACTGCGGGCGGGACACTTGGAGTGAATACTTTTGCATTTTTAGGGAAACTGGTCGCTTTTGCCGTTGTGCCATTTACCGCCGTAACTCAGGCGCTTGCCCCGATCGTGGGCTACAATTACGGCGCAAAAAACAGCAAACGCATCAAATCTGCGGTCATATTTTGCACAGTCATATGTTTTGTATATGCATTGCTGGCGCTCATTTTGACCGAATCGATTCCGTCGTATTTGATGAAAATATTCACAAGCGACGAGGCTGTTGTTCTATCCGGCGCGCACGCACTGAGAATCCTTGCCGTCGCACTTATCTTTACACCTCTGCCCATGCTTTCAGGCGCGGTTTATCAAGCGGAAGGTAAAAAACTGCCCGCACTTACTATGTACGGCGCAAATCTTATTTTTGCCATACCGCTCGTATTCGCTTTCGGACTGAACTTTGGAATGAACGGGGTATGGTGGGCTTATGTCGCCGCAAGTGTCTGTGCCACGCTCGTATCCGCCATAAGTATCATTGTTTCTGCAAAAAAATCCTCAAAATTATCAAAGTCATTTCCGCGCGGGTTAACCCACATATCGCTTGCAGATGAAATCGCCCTTGCGTGCAAAGGCATAGAAAACTAATCGGATTTTAAGGGCAAAACTATAACTTGCAACGATTGAATACCTGCAACAATCAACAATTTACCGCAATTTATTACAAAAGTTTGGTTGATAGGTCAAAAAAGCAAATTCGGATAAGTTTTTTAAGGATTCACAATTTTGATTTACTATCTATGAAAAAATTTTTACACAGTAAAAACCCGCTACAAACACAGCGGGCTTTTACTAAGGGGGAGATTATGTTCTTCGTTGGTGAAGAATTTTAATTCATTGATTACTTTTCTTCGAGAATCAATACTTCCAAAGGATTGATGTCGAGGTTGTTTTTGCTCATTTCAAAATGCAGATGGACTCCGTCAAGACTTTCGGTTGCCATAGATGTCGACATTGTGCCGATAAGTTGGCCTTCGATAAGAGTATCGCCCTTTTTGACGCTCAAGTTGTCATCAAGAGAATAGTAGCGGCTTTCATAGCCTTCTGCATGGCTTACGATAACATAGTTGCCGTCGAGCAAATTTTTCCCGACCTCAGTGACGGTGCCGGCTGCCACTGCGCACACTTTAAGGTCTTCGGAAATGAAATCCACACCCGTGTGAGTGCTCCACTGATTCAGAGTTTTATTCTCCACAAGAACAGTTTCACTGTAAGATAATGTTGCGGTACCGTTCACGGGACAAGCGAAAGTGAGGGGCTTAACAATCGGCTTGTCAGGGTCATTGATAACCGGCTCTTCAGGCTCATTGATAACCGGCTCTTGAGGCACAATAACAGCAGGAGTCATTGTTTCGCCGAAGTTCCCCGTGACCGCAAGGGCAATTACGGTTGCCACCGATGCTATGCAAAGCACAATCAAAAAGTATGTTGCGTTTCTCCTCATAAAACCGCCGACTCTTTTTGCAATAGAATTGAAATTGGACATTTTATACCTCCGTTTGCAGGGAGTATTGACATCAAATTCAATGTTTATACGAAATCCACAAAAATTTTTTTTTGTATTGTTATCTGCATCCATAGGCAAAATGCATATTGACTGGACTAAAAGCGGAGGACTATAATTGAAATATGGCTCAGGTAAACATAAGTATGTATGAATTTTTGCGCACGTATGCAAACAAGTCCGAAAATGACGTCGTAATTGTACGGGCAAAGAAAAAGATGCGCTATAAAAAACTGATGCGTGAGATTGACCGCGTGGCAGGGGGGCTTTATGCGCTTGGAATCAGGCGCGGTGATACCGTCATGTGTGCCTTGCCCAGCATTGAGCAAGGAGTGGTTTTTTTGTATGCCGCATCAAAGTTGGGCGCAGTGCTTGCTCCCGTTCATCCGCTGATTTCCGTTGAAGAATTTAATAGAGAAGTAAGATTGCAAAAGCCTAAAGTGGCAGTCATTTCAGATATTAACATTTTCCGTTTTTCAAGTTGTTTGAAAGGTATAAAGAAAATATATTGCCCGTGCTGGGCTTATTTGTATATAGGTCTGCCGCACGGCAAAGATTTTTGTTCATACAGCGGAAACGGAGATTTGCCCGCACTATATATGCACTCGGGCGGTACGACCGGCAAGCCGAAGACGGTTGTTTTAAGCGCAGAGTCGGCAAATTTGCTTGTGGACTCATTGCTTACGTCCATTCCGTATGATTTTGGGGGAAAAGATGCAATGCTTGTCACTCTTCCGTCATTTCACGGATTTGGATTGATAGTCGGCATTCACGCATCGCTTTCTGTTGGTATGAAAGCCGTGCTGCTGCTAAAATTTAACTCGAAGAAAGCGGTCAAAACCATACGCGATAACGGCGTGACAACGATGATTGCCGTGCCGCGCATGCTAAAAAAACTGCTCGACGAAGAAAGTTTTTGTCTTGACAATATAAAAACTCTCCAAAACGTATATGTGGGCGGCGACAGTCTTGATCACAGATTGAAGGCGGAATTTGACAAGCGACTTAAAGACGCCGGTGCAGGCGGAGTTGCTCAAGAAGGTTACGGTCTTACAGAAGTCGGAAGCGTATGCGTGCTTTCAAAAAAAGACGGAGTAGTAGGTTCTGTCGGTCAGGTGATAAACGGCGTTACGGCACAAATTGTCGACGAGAACGATAATGTCTTGAAAACAGGTGAAGTCGGAGAACTTATCATTGCCACAAATCAGTGTATGAGCGGTTATCTTGGCGACGAGAAAGCAACTTCCGACGCATTGACGGAAATAAACGGCGTAAGGGCGATAAGAACGGGCGACTTGTTCCGTATTGACGAAAATGGCAATCTATTTTTTGTCGGTAGAAAAAAACGCCTGATAAAAATTTCAGGAATGAACGTTTTTCCCAGTGAAATCGAGCGTGTTGCAATGGAGTTTCCTTTTGTTAAAGCATGCGTCGCATTGGAAATTTCAAAGGAAGGAAAGACGCATATAAAACTTGTGATAGAGGGCAAACTGACTTCGGCGCAAACCGATGCGGTAAAGGCGGCTATAAAAGACAAGTTGTCGCATTGGCACGAGCCGAAAATTGTTGAATGTGTGGACGCGCTGCCGCGTACCGCGATTGGGAAAATCGATTTTATGAGGTTGGGGGATGAACTTAAAAAAGATTGAAAAAAAAGTTCATGCCGTTGCGCCTTCCGTGCAGGTGGAAGAACTTAACGGATGCGTGCGCCTAAGCGGTGTCCTAAACGACTGGGATACCGTTTATAAAGCGGGAATCGCGGCAGTTGATAAAAAGCACTCTTTGGGTGTTCTCAACGATATAAAATTGAAAGGGTTTGAAGAAAAAATCAAGACCCCTTCAATTTTGGACAACGCGCTTGACGGACTCACCCCCGACGTTTTGGTCATCGGCGGCGGCATTGCAGGGTGTGCGGTGCTCAGAGAATTGAGCAAACTCAATATAAGTTCGATTTTGGTGGAAAAATGCAGCGACGTTGCAGTGCAGACGTCTTCCCGCAACGATGGTTGCATACACCCCGGAATAGATTTGCATATAGGGCAACAAAAACTCAAATACGTCAGAAAAGGCAACGCCATGTACAACGGCTCACTGCCAAACGAACTGGGCGTAAAATTTGAAAGGCTGACGCAAGTACTTATGTTTTCCAAACGCTGGGAAACAAAAGTAATCGCACCTCTTTTTAAACTCAAAGCCAAAATTCTGAAAATTCCTTGCTATTACGCAACTCCCGAACAGTTAAAAAAAGTCGAACCTTATTCTCCCGAATGGCTTAAAGGTGCGATGGTTTTGACAGACGCAGGCGTTGTTTCTCCATATAAAACAACTATTGCTTTTGCCGAAAACGCCATTGAGAACGGCGCAAAGGTATATCTTAACACCAAGGTCGCGGGTATGGACGTAAAAGACGGAGTCATAAAAGCCGTCAACACCAACAGGGGAACAATACACCCCAAACTCGTCATAAACTGCGCGGGAGTGTTCAGCGACGTCATTGCCGATATGGCTCAGGATAGGACGTTTACCATTCATCCCAGAAAAGGCACCGATTTGATTTTGGACAAGAAAAAGGCAGGCTACGCACTCTCGTCCTATCAGCGCAGTGCTTTTGTGCCTCTTCCGAAAGAAGCATTACCGGACGGAGGACAACCCTCTTCGCACACTAAAGGCGGCGGCATAATGCGCACTGTCGACGGCAATATTCTTGTCGGCCCCGATGCGATTGAACAGCCATACCGTGAGGATACGACAACGGACCTATTACATGTAGGCAACATTTTGAAAAAGCAAAAAGTGTGCGTGAAAGAATTGTCTATGGGAGATATAATCACCTATTTTGCGGGCATAAGGGCGGCAACTTATGAAGAGGATTTTGTTGTGAGGAAGGGCATATTCACAAAAAATATCATTGAAGTCGCAGGTATACAATCTCCGGGGATAACCGCCGCGCCCGCGATAGCGTGCGACGTTCGCGATTGGACAAAGGAGTATTTTAATGCCGCAATGAAAAAGGATTTCAATCCTTATCGTACCCACACTCCACAATTGTCAACTTTAAGCGACCAAGAAAGGGAAGCGTACATAGAGAAAAATCCCGATTACGGTGAAATTATATGCAGATGTGAAGAAGTGAGCAAGGGTGAAATTATCGACGCGTTGAATGCACCCTTGAAAGTGTGTACACTTGATGGTATAAAAAGACGTGTGCGCCCGGGAATGGGACGCTGTCAGGGAGGCTTTTGCGGCCCGCTGATTGTGAAAATAATCGCCGAGCACGAAGGCATTTCGCAGGAAGACGTTTTAAAAGGCGAAGAAGGCAGCAAGGTGCTGTATTCGGATTCAAAAGAGGCAAAGTAATGAAAACTGGAAATTATGACGTAATTGTAATAGGCGGCGGACCTGCCGGACTTGCAGCGGCAAAAAGTGCGTGCGAAGCGGGCGGAAAGGTTGCTATTTTGGAACGCGAAGCACGGCTTGGGGGAATTCTAAAACAATGCGTCCACGACGGTTTCGGGCTCATAAGATTTGGAGAAAAACTTGCCGGTCCGGAATATTCAGAACGCTATATTGACTTTGTCAATGCCCTTGACATTGACGTTTTTACGCTGACGTTTGTCACAAAAATTGCAAAAGACGAAGACTATACCATAAATGCTGTCACGCGCGAGGGTATTTTGACACTCCATACAGAAGCAATCGTGCTTGCAACCGGTTGCAGAGAACGCACCGCAAAACAAGTGTTTATTCAAGGCACGCGTCCCTCCGGCGTTTTTACAGCAGGCACGGCTCAAAATTATGTTAATCTTATGGGGAAAATGCCAACTAAGAAATGCGTAATCCTAGGTAGTGGCGACATAGGACTCATTATGGCAAGAAGGCTCACGCTTGAAGGCGCAAAAGTTGAAGGTGTGTATGAAGCCAAACCTACACCCAGCGGACTTACGCGCAACATTCATCAGTGTTTGAACGATTTTGATATTCCGCTTCATTTAAGTCACACCGTCACAAGAGTTTTCGGAGTTGACAGGCTCGAAGCGGTGGAAGTGGAAAAAGTGGACGAAAATATGAAGCCGATTGCGGGCACGGGGAAAATAATCGAATGCGACGCATTGATACTTTCGGTTGGGCTTATTCCGGAAAACGAACTAGCCGAGAGTATCGGCGTAAAGATAAATCCTTTCACCAAAGGACCCGATTGTGACCAAACTTATATGACATCGCTAGACGGTGTGTTTTCTGCAGGAAACGCACTTAATGTGTTCGATTTGGTGGATTATGTCAGCGAATGTGCATCTGACGCAGGCAAAAACGCTGTTGGTTTCAAACCTTCCGACGCTTTTGTGACGCTTAAACGCGGAGGCGGTTTGCTTAGTTTCGTGCCACACCGTATAGACCTAAGTAAGCCTATGGATAAAGTGGTGTTCTTCTTTAGAGCGAACAAGGATATGGATAAGGCAACGCTTAAGGCCACTCTGAACGGTAACGAGGTATTCAAGAAGAAGTTTGCCTATTTACGTCCGCCTGAAATGCAGAGGATTGAAATTGACTTCGGAGCGTTTAATCTCAAAAACGGCGACGATTTTGCCTTTGAACTGGAGGAAAACTGATATGGAACTGATTTGTATCGTTTGCCCAAAAGGGTGCCGTATGAC
>CAYIYN010000034.1:0-14767 GCA_964367645.1 uncultured Bacteroidaceae bacterium | reverse complement strand
GCGAAAAGCCCCTGCGGAGCAGACCGAAGCGTACTTATGTGTACGTGAGGGTTGCACCACGGGGGCTTGACAAAGTTATTCGCTAAATAGCGCGGTTTTACTTGATGTAGTTCGCGTTGGGGTGCCTGGCTCTAATAATCTTATAAGCCTCATCCGCAACTTCCCAGGTGTACTGGATGTCTGCGTCGGAAACGGCACTGTTGACGAAGTGGTTGTGGTGAGAGGTGAAGAATACTCCGCGTTTCACGCACTCTGCAACCCATTCTTGATGGAGAATGGTGGAGGGGAAATCGTTTTTCAAACGCAGGTAGAACATTGAGGGTTCACCGGTGACGGAGAGATCGAAACCGTTATCTTTTGCGATTTCAAACAGACCGTCGGTGAGTTTCTTGCCTTTCTTTGCGTTTTCTTCAACTGCGTTTATTGCCTTTGCCTTTTTCAAGGTTGCGATACCTGCCGCAAAAGGCACTGCGCTGAGCCAATAACTGCCGGTGTATGCGATATCGGCGGTGGCGTTTAGCAGATGTTTCTTGCCGCAAATGCAGGACACGTTGTAGCCGTTTGCGATTGCCTTGCAGTAGCATGCGAGGTCAGGCTGGAAGCCGTACTTGTGAGCAGAGCCTTGGATGTCGATACGGAAGCCCGCGCGCACGTCGTCTATTATGAGCACTACGCCGTATTTGTCGCAGATTGCTCTGATTTTCTGCCAATAACCCTCGCTGGGGGTGATGTTGTCGCAGAAGTTGCCGTGCATGTAGGGCGTGGATATAAAGCCGGCGATTTGTCCCGGATATTTTTGGCAGAGAGCCTCAAATTGTTCGGGAGCATCCCAATCGATATAAAGGTTGTTGAGTAGGTCTTCTTCGGTAACGCCGCTATAGCCTAGTTTTTGCATCCAAGGAGCAACGCCGTGATAATAGCCTTTGGAGAGGACTATCTTCTTACGGTGGGTGTATGCACGGGCAATCATTACGGAAAATGCAGTCATGTCACCGCCGTTTTTGCCAAAGAACGCCCAGTCTGCCATTTCAATTGTGTTGCAGATTTCCTCTGCGAAATCAATGGTGACGTCGCTGATGAGGGTGGTGCAATCGCCTTTTTTGCGCTGTGCTGCCGCCGCTGCGTCAACGTCGGGATCGTTGTAGCCTAAGAAGTTGGGGCCGTAGGCGCACATCCAGTCGATGATGCGGTTTCCGTCAAGGTCCCAGATATACGCGCCTTGCGCGTGCGTCATATAAAGAGGATAACTTTGCACGGGAATCATGCAGCCTTCGGACGGACCGAGGTGGCCGTAGATGCCGGCAGGGATAACATTGAGCGCGCGCTTGAAAGCGGCTTGGCTCTTTGTGACGTCTATGATTTTTTTAGGTTCATATTTAAGTTCCATTGCGCTATTCCTCCTTAAGCCAGATATTCGCTGACGACGTTGAGCAGTTTTGCGACTTGTTCAAGCATATCTACTGCACCGCAGAGTGCGAAATCTCCGCTACCCATGCCTCCGAAACTGGACGCTTGTCCGTTAAGAAGTTTGTGAGCAAATTCCATAGATGCAAATTGCATGGTTGCTTTTGGATCTTCGATACGGCCCTTTGCGGCGTAAAACTTGTGATTTTTGACCGTGAAGTTGATAGCCGCTCTGTCATCGGTGCCGATACAGCAAAGTATGGTGCCGTCTTCGGTGCGCTTTGCGCAAGCCTTGCCGACAAAATCGCTGTTTGCGATTTCCGCCATTGCAAAGAATGCGGTGTAGGCAGTGAGCAGGGTGTTGATGTAGAAATAGTCAGCGTTGGCAAGAAGAGCTTCCTTCTCTTCAGGCTTAGGCTGGAGGTAGTAGCTCATCCTATCGGTAAGTTGTGTAAACTCTTTTAGAAGGAAACCGACTTTTAAGACATTGTAGAAAAGAGGGATTGTCTTTTCTCCGTCGATCAGCTTGTTGAAATGCTCGGGAGAGGTGAAATACAGCTTTAGCGACGACTTCCCCTTGCCTCTTGTGAACGTGCATTTTCCGTCTTGAAATGCGATTACCGCGCTGCCCACTTCGGGAACGTTGAACTCCACAGCGATAGGTTTAATGTTTTTGGCTATTTCCTTGGCTGCAGGATCCAAATCGCAAAGATCTTCCAGATTGCGAAGAATTGCAAAGAGGTTGATCCTTGCCTTTGTGACATTGTCCATAAAATCCTCCTTATGCGCTTGATGGCGCATTGTGGACAAAAAAATGCCTTCGTGCGCGCCTTACGCGTATATTAATTGCTACCTAAAATAATACTTTATCTTGACAACTATGTCAATAGTAAACTTTTTATTTGAGTCATCTATCTCATTTTCGTTATAGCTGCTGATCTCCAAATTTTATATAGTTTTTGCTTCGCATAATTTCGGAAACGGCAAAGGAAACCGCGGCGGGAATTATGAACATGCATAGGATAATTCCGACGGCTATTTTCCATGTGTCAATGACTCCCGAAGAGGCATCTATAATGCCGAAAACTCCAACCAATCCGCTTGTTCCCATGCCGCCGCCTGCCGCATTGCAGCGCAAGTCTAAAAGTACGGCAACAAGGCCGGAAAATACGCTTGCGATAATTTCGGGCAGCATTATCCGCGGTTTTTTCATTATATTGGGAATTTGCAGCATAGAAGTTCCTATCCCTTGCGAGATAAGTCCGCTCCATTTGTTTTCTCTAAAGGATGCAACAGCAAAACCTATCATATGCGCGGCACAGCCTGCAACCGCCGCTCCGCCTGCAATCGAGAAAACGTCGGGGTTGGCAAGTGCCGTTTCGGATGTGGCGATGGCAATCCAAATGGCGGCGGAAGACGTTGGCATCGTGAGCAAAATGCCCATAACAACAGCAACGAATACTCCGACGATGATTTTGACGGCAGACCCTGCTTCGATTGCCAGTTTTATGGCTACGGCTATAATGTCGACAAACTTTATAAACGGCCAAGCGACAAAAATCGCCGCCAGACACAAAAACAACATTCCAAGAGGAACTAATACTATGTCGAGTTTGGTTTTGCCTGCGTATAGACTTGCTATTTCAACAGTTAATAATGCGACAGCGTAACTCCCGATAGGATTTCCGGGAGCGCCGAAAGCTACGGTGAAAGCCGCACCGTCGACAAGCGCGTTGAACAGTCCTCCGGCAAAAGCGCCGACAAGTCCCGTTACAGCGGCGGAGAAAATGACTAGCGGTTTTGCGCCCAGTTTGGCTGCTATTCCCACGCCAATTCCCGCGCCCATCAGCATTTTTGCGATTTTGGCTATATAATCAAGTGTGTGTGCAAAAGAATTGTCGCCAAACCAAGAGGCGATTTGCGCCAAAATTGTGCCGGCAATAAGCGTGCAAAAAAGACCTTGCGCCATGCCTGTGAATGCGTCGATAAACCAGCGCGTAAAGAGTTTTTTTACAACCTTTTTTGTTTTTGGTGCTTCAGGCTCGCCGTCTTCAGATTTTCCGCCATTATCGTAGATTTCACCGTTTTTAGCGGCGATATCGTCAAAAACAACGTCTTGTTCAGCGTTGTTTTCGGCGTCTGGAGCGTCCGCCGATTCATCTGTCTGCCCCGAAAACATTTCGTCGGGCACGGAAAAATCCGACAGAGCAAGTTTCTCGTCGTTTGAAGTTTCGTTATTTTGTTGTCGTGAATGGTCTTTTTGTTCTCCTAAGGTGTTTTCGTCAGTCAAGATTTTTCCTCCATAAGTACAGCCACAGCGGACACCGACAGCGAAAACAGCTGTTCGACGGCCTCTCTGGCGACGGTACCCTCTCCGACAAAGCAGTCCTTTGCCGTAACGGTTGCCGCAGGAATGTTTGACTGGGCGAATTCATTTGAAATAAAACCGTGTAAACAGTTAAATTTTTCTTTTTTTGATTGAAATTCCTCGGTTGAAATGGGAGTTTCTTGCGCCTTGGCGGCGACGTTTAATGCGTTTATTATTTTTGAAGACGCAGCAAGGTTTCGCAGCGAATCACGGCCTACAATGGAAAATTTTCCACATTCTATGTCGCTTAAACACAAAACGGACGCATCGGCAAATTCCGGATGCGCCGCTATAAAAGCGCGGCTGCCCGCATGAGCGGCGTTTTCGGCGCCGAAAGAGGCATAAACGATGCGCACGTTGTCGGGAATGATCTCTTCGTTTTCAACAAAATAAGCATAGGTTGCAAGCGCAATGGACGTTGCTACACCGTTATTTTTGCGTGCATGCTTAGGAAACGGAGAGAAGTGAGCCAACATTACGAAAATACCGCAAAGCGAATCCAAAAACGGCAGAATGGTGAACGCGGTGATTTTGCCGACTGTGTCCGTCCCCAGCGACATTTTGAGAATGCAAAACAAGATAAATATAAATATCGTAACGGGTGCGGCTATCATGTTGAGTTTTTTCCAAAACGCAAACTCGCCGCTGTAAACGCCCATTAGCGCGTCATGATTGTCGCATACAATTACGGTTCGCTCTTTTTCTTTGCTGTTTGTCGCTCGCTTATGCTCGCTTACTACGTTGTAGTCGACATCTGTGTAGAGCAGTTTTTCAAACGTGTGTTTGCCAAGATACAGTGAGCCGAAAACGACAAGACCGCCGACGTACAGCCCTAAAGAAAACAGCGTCAAGAGTATGCCGGTTAGGCTGCCGCCTGCAAATGAAATAAAATAAAACAAAAGGCAAAAAACCCACCAAAGGGCAAACATCGTATAACTGCCGCGCCCGGCAAGCGGACGCGCTTTAAACGCTTCAAGACGAGTTTTGCCGCCCGTTTCGTCATGCAGACGATTGCGTATGAGCCGTGCGGCTGCAATATCGTCTTTGGTGCCTGCCAGTCGCTGGGAATGATTGTCAAGTTCAGTCAAAAATTCATCGACAAAGTCACACGCGTCCAGCACGTCCTCGGGTTGTACGATTGGCAGTTTGTTTTTTATTTCCGTCATATCAGTATCATTATAAATATCTTCCCTTCAAAAAGCAACTTATATTCGGCGTCACAAAAAACCACCGCCAAAGTTTTGGGATATTTTTGTGATTTTGCTTTGATAGATTTGCTTAACTCTGAAAAAAAGCCCCCGCGGTGCGGGGGCTTTTCATGTGTTTTACTTTTTTGCTTAAAGCAATTTTTTGTTTTAGTTTTATTGCTTGGAGCAATTATCGGTTATTATGCCGCAGTGGGAATGGTGAGGAGTACCCAACCTGCCACCGGTGTACCGGCCGTTAGCGTTTCGGGACGCAGTGTATCGACTTCGTATGCTGTGGTTGCTTCGCTCACGTTGATGAGCAATGATACGTTGATGGATGCTGCGCCGTTTGTTACTTCGAGGCTGATTTCGCCCTTTTCGGGGTTGGCAGCTGTGGGCTTGTTGTTCACAGTGATTTCAACACCGCTGTTGAACAGATTTGTAATGGTAGCTTTTTCTGCTGCCAGTTTGTCATCGTTGTCATCACTTGCGGGTTGAACTGCCCAAGCGCTTCCTGCAAAGAAGGTATACCACCAACCATAGTCATCCTCTGGTTCAGGAGTTCCGTTATCGTTGAGGACTGCGTTGCCGCCCACACCAAAGATGCCTTTAACGGTGTTTTTGGTATCTCCAAAGAGAACTACGCTGGCGTTGTTTGCGGGCTTAGCGAAGAGGCCTGCGATGAGGTTTGCAATACCGCCGCCTGAAGAGGTCTTTTCGTCAACGGATACACTCACCATACCATTCTTGTAGCCAATCGCTTTCATGGCTGTTGAGAGAAGACCGCTGATGCTGAATGCCCAATCTGCGTAGTCTACTGCTCCGGTCGCTTCTGCATCGCCTGCAAACAATTCTCCAAGCAAGCCTTGGACGAGTTTGTCAATGTCGAAGTTTTCGATAACGATGCCTTCAAAATCGGTGTCGAACTCAAAGGCTGTTTCGGCAAGAACTTCTTCTGCGGTTGCATATGTGCCGTACGCTGCGTTTGCAATAGCAAGGCCTGCGCCGGAAGCCAATGGATCTTCAGAGCCTGCAAGCGCCTTGACAATGCTGGGTCCGACATAACCCATAAACATTTGGGTTACTGGATGATCGCTGTTGAAAGCAAGTGCGAGTTGGCTCATGCCGTCTTCGCCGATTGGGCTGACTGTTACTTCAACAAGATTGACATAATCTGCAGCTGCGGTCGCCTTGTATGCGATAGAAGCATATGCTTGGGTCTTGTCGCCCTCATTGAGGTTGAGTTGGCCTTCAAGGTGCAACTTGTAGAAACCGTCAAGATCGATACCGTCCTCGTCGGAGTCGGGATTGAGAACAAGTGCGTTTCCGGCAATGCCAATCACAAGGTCAAGGTCGAGTCTGCTGTTTTCAGAGAACTCGTCCACGTCAAATCCGAGAGCCGCTTGCGCATCCGCGTCTTCCAATTCTTCTGCTTCACCAAGAGATTCAATCTTGAGAGAATCAATCGTCAACATAAGGTCGAAAGGAGTGCTCCCGATATAATCGTCGGTGCGGAGGTGGATTGCAAAACTGTTGATGCTTCCGTCGGAATTCTTTGCGTAGATCAGTTCAATTGCGCTGTCTGCGGTAATAAGATTGCCGACATAGCTGCTGATAAGCCCGGGAAGGACTACCATCAAATCGGCACCAACTCTTGCAGTGTAGGTTGTTACGCCGTCTTCAACAACATAAGGAATAGCATCGGGGAAAAGTGTTCCGCCGAGGCCTTTGAGCAAGGGAAGAAGTGAAGGATTGTCTGCAAGATCTTCAAGTTCTTCTTCAGTCAGATCACCAAGCAATGATGTGGGGATTTTGCCAAGGAGATCGCCAAGGTTTACTCCGAGCAAACCGAAGACTTGTCCAAGCAGAGCGTCAAGCGTCCAGTTGGAACCAAAATCACCGGCAATATCGCCAATGAGATCAGCGATAGAAAGTTCTCCAATCAAGGGTTGGTTAATAAAGCCATTCACCGCGTCGGGATAACTCGCGTTGTCGTTGCCGTCGGTGTCAAAAGGCATTGCAATGTTCTGGTCTTTGAAGCTGATATAAAGCATATCAGGTTCGCTCATGAAAATATAAAGTGTCAACCAGTTCTCGGTTGTGGCTTTGTCGTAAAACTTCGCCTTTACAGCGCTTTGTGCGCCGGTGGGGTCGTATACGATTCCGAGCAATATGCCGATATCAAACGGGTCGCCGCCGTTTGCTTCAAGAGCGATATCAAGTCCTAACTCGATTTTAATGGCATCGTCTTCGCCGATAGCGTCGTTACCGATTGATTTTGTGGCATCCCATAGTCCTTGGAAATACTCCGCGGCTTGCACGGTGTTTGTCGGCTTAGGGGGTATGATAATCGGGTCGTCGTCGCCGCCGCCGTCATCTGGGTTACAGGCAACTAGGCTGAAAACCATCAACAACGCCAAGACAAGAATTATCAGCTTTTTGATGTCAAACTTTTTCATAATTATCCTCCTATGAAAAACAGTTTTTATGTGTTTTTTCCATTTATTTGGACTTCTGTCAAATCGTTCATGACTCCGTCCGTCTAATTTGGTTGATACATAAGTTATTATAATACACCTTATTTCAAGTGTCAACCGCGACTTTTGCTGTTTCTAAACAACAATACCGCCGTTAACGCCCAATATCTGGCCGCTGATATAAGGATTTTCAAGCAAAAACAGCACCGCTTGCGCAATCTCGTCGGGAGTGCCCAATCTGCCCAAAGGAATTTCCTCTTTTAGCGCATTAATTTCTTTTTCACTGTATCCCGCCATCATATCCGTATCTATTGCTCCGGGAGCGACTGCGTTGACTGAAATATTTGACGGTCCGACTTCTTTTGCAAGAGCGCGCGTGAACGCGTTCACCGCGCCTTTTGATGCCGAATAATGCGTTTCAAGGCAAGAACCGACCTGTCCCCACATAGATGACACATTTACTATACTGCCCGATTTTCTGGAAATCATTTGCGGTAAAAAAGCGCGACACACGAAAAACACTCCGTCAACGTTGACGGCGAGGGTGTTTTTCCATTCTTCATCGCTTATATCCGTAACTAAATTTGAAGAGGATATTCCGGCATTGTTGACCAGATAATCCACCTTTTTAAAACGCGCCAAAACTTCTTCTTTCAATTTTTGGACTTGCGCAGAATCCGAAACGTCACATTTATACGCCTTTACACCAAAACCGCATTCTTTTTCAAGAGCAAGTGCCGCCGCTTCACTTTTGAAATAAGTGAAAGCGACGTTGAATTCTTGCGAAGCTCTTCTCACCAACGCCGCGCCGATGCCGCGGCTGCCGCCGGTAATCAAAATGGTTTTGGTCATATTACTCTTTTTTCCGCTTGATAGGTCGTTTCCTATTTTATGCTTATGCCGCCGCTTCCGCCTCTTTTTCCGCCGCCGCTTTTGCGTCTTTGTCTGCCTGCGTCATGACCGACACCGCCGTTGTTCCTTTTACCGCAGTACCTTCGTATGCGGATAAATCAAAACGGTGAATGTAGCTATAATCCGCTGTGTTAAAGAAGTAGAACGTTTCACCGTCAAATTCCGGCAGGAGCCAATCGGTCTTGAATGTCGCTGTCAAAATTTGAGTTTCATTGGGATAATCTCCCGTTTGGGCAACGAGATTGACCGCATAAAGTACGCCGCCTGTGCTGTCGTAATAGAACACCGTGCCGCCGCGGACGTACATAATCGTCGCACTTCTGCCAAGCACTAGTTTGTCATAAACGTTGCCGTTCCATTCCGAAGAAAATTCCGCAGAATTTATGTCGTATTTAACGTGATAGAACTTTCCGTCGCTGCCTGCCACAAGCGCGCCGTCTGCATAGCTGACAGGAACTACGGTTGTGGGCGCGAGATTTGTCAAATGCTTTTCGTTGTTTTTATCAAATCCGTTTGTCACGTCAAACGTGCAGCTGTAAAGTCCGGTAGTTGTTGTGGCAGAGTTTAAATACACCGACTTTGTGTAGAAAAGCGTCATCGATGCGTCGTTCTCGACTTTTGCGTTCAACAAAGTGAAATTGAACACTTTTGTGGCAAAATACTGCGTATAGTTGGCTTTTTCTTCCGCTGTCAGCCAAGTGTCGTAAGTGGCGAGAATTTTTTTGTCGCCTCCGTCGTAACGTATGGCGCACAGGTTGTTATAAAATTCATAGCTGTTGTCGCCGGTTAGTCTTTCAGTGTAAACTATATAGTCGCTGATGACCGTACCTTGACCGGGCGTGTAGGCAGCGTCGTAATTCCACAGAACTTTAGATGCGTTTTCAATCAGTACGCCGGTCGTTGCGCCCTTGCCGTTATCAAGGCTCTTGTTGGTCACCATTCCGCTGAAATCGATATAATTTACCGTTGTCGCAGTTGCGCTCTCCATATACAAAATGCGTGTAGGTGTGAATAAATATTCGCTGTCGCGTGTGTTTATGGTGGCGATAAGTTGAGTTTTCGTGCCGTCAAGCGAAGTGCGCATAAAATCGGTGTGCGTGGTTGAGGGATTTCCGCTCTTGTCTTCTTCGTTGTTGGGTGTGGCGTAGTATATCCAGTTCCCAAATACTGCAAATCCGCCGTTTACGCTCGTATTGTAAATCTGCTTGGGCACGACAAGTTTCACCGTGTCGGTTTTGACGGTGCCGTCAGAGTTTAGTTCCGCGCGGATTATACCGTTTTTTAGCGGAGTTCCGAAAGTATTGTCCACTGTTTCCGACGAGTCATATCCGTTGATAAAATAGGCGTAATCACCCTGCTTGACATAGTAGCCTCCGTTGGAAGTTACCGTTGCATCGGCGTCGCCGCCGCTTACTGCGTCCTGCTTGTACTTGTTGCATGCCACAAAGAGCGTAGTGCAAAGCACCAGAACCAGTATCAGTGAGATAATGCCGATAATTTTGTGTTTGTTCATTTTTGACTCCTGTTTTTTGCGTCTTTGCCACACGTTATCCGCACGGCTTTTTATGTTCTTTCGCTTAAGCGAATAATTAGTCTTCAATTTCGGACGGCTTTACGTCCAATTTGATATGCACGTCTTTAAGTTGCACATCACTCACCGACGACGGCGCGCCCATCAAAATATCACGTGCGTTACGGTCCATCGGGAAAACGATAATTTCCCTTATGCTGCTTTCGCCTGCAAGCAGCATCACTATGCGGTCAACTCCGGGGGCTATGCCCGCGTGAGGAGGTGCGCCGAATTTAAACGCGTTATAAAGCGCGCTGAATTTTTTCTCGATTACTTCCTTGCCGTATCCGACAATTTCAAACGCTTTTTCCATAATGGCGGGTTCGTGATTTCTGACAGCACCGGAACTTAGTTCCACTCCGTTTACGACGCTGTCGTATTGATATGCCAAAATATCGAGAGGATCGCTGTTCAATAGCGCGTCCAGTCCGCCCTGCGGCATAGAGAATGGATTGTGGCAGAAAGTGAGATTATTATCGTCGTCGTATTCGTACATCGGAAAATCAACTATCCAGCAAAAACGATACGCTTTTTGCTCGATAAGATTTTGACTGACTGCAAGTTCGTTACGCATATAGCCCGCCGACTTACAAGCGTTTTTGTCTTCGGCAACAATGCCGACAAACGTATTCTTTTTGAGGTTAAGTTTTTCGGTGAGAGCATTTTTGCAACCTTCGGCAAACTTGGCGATGCCGCCTGCGAGTTCTCCGTTTTCGTCCACCTTGAACCAATACATATTGTTTGCGCCGTCCTTCTTCACGGCTTCGATAATTGCGTCGGTCTGTTTTCTGGTGCCGTTATACGATTCAACCGCAACGGCTTTAATCGTTTTTTTGTTGTCAAAGAACGGCGCTTTTTCGCTCAAAATGTCCGTTACGTCTTTTATGACGAGGGGATTTCTCAAATCCGGTTTGTCCGTGCCGTAATCTCTTAGCGCATCTGCGTATTTGATACGGCGGTAAGGACCTTCGTCGACGGTCCAGCCCTTGGGACAAAATTCCTTAAATACACCGGTCAGCACCTCTTCCATAACGGCAAAAACGTCTTCCTGCGTGGCAAAGCACATCTCCGTGTCAAGTTGATAAAACTCGCCCGGACTGCGATCGGCTCTCGCGTCTTCGTCACGAAAACACGGCGCAATTTGAAAATAGCGGTCAAAGCCTGACGTCATCAATAGTTGCTTATACTGTTGGGGTGCCTGAGGCAGAGCGTAAAACTTTCCCGGGTGCAGACGGCTGGGCACAATAAAATCACGTGCCCCTTCGGGTGAACTTGAAGTCAAAATCGGAGTTGTGATTTCCAAAAATCCCATATCCGTCATCTTGCGGCGCAACCAACTTACTATCTTTGCGCGGAAAACGATTTTATCTTTGACTTCGGGGTTTCTCAAATCCAAAAAGCGGTATTTGAGTCTGGCGTCCTCTCTTGAAAGTGCGGACGTGGAAATTTCAAAGGGAAGTTGCTCATAGCAACGCCCGAGGATTTCAATGGTTTCAGGTTCGATTTCAATCAAACCTGTGGGCATTTCGGGATTGGGAGAACTGCGCAAGATTACTTTGCCTGTTACACTGATTGTGCTTTCGCGCGGAATTTCTCTTAGCTGCGCTTTTTGTTTTTCATCAGCCACGACAACTTGAGTATAGCCGTAAAAATCGCGCAAAACGAAGAAAATAACGGCGCCCAAATCGCGCACGCTGCTCAGCCAACCGCTGAGTTTGACTGTTTCACCGACATTATTTTCGCGGAGTTCCCCGCAAGTGTGAGTTCTAAAATACATATCCTTTCAACTCCAAATCAAAGCAAATTTATGTCGGCAGCTTCGCATTTTTCGCGCATATCGTTGGGCCACAAACTCACTTGAACTTCGCCGACATGCGCTTTTTGCAAGAGAAGCATGCAGAGCCTTGACTGCCCTATCCCGCCGCCTACTGTTAAAGGAAGTTCGCCTTTCAATATGCCCTTGTGGTATTCGTGTCCGAGCCTATCCGACGCGTCCGCAATTTCCAGTTGTTTTACCAGGCTGTTTTCATCCACGCGGATTCCCATTGAGGAAATCTCGATGCACTCTTCCAGTACCTCGTCATAAAACAAAATATCACCGTTTAAAGACCAATCGTCGTAGTCGGGAGCCCTGCCGTCGTGCGGTTTGCCGTTTGTGAGCACGCCGCCGATGTTCATCAAAAACACGGTGCCGTACTTTTTAACGATAGCATTCTCTCTTTCTTTTGCGCTCATAGAGGGATAGCGGTCAAGCAGTTCCTGTGTCGTGATAAAGGTCACTTCGCGCTTTAGTTTTAGGTCTATTGCGGGAAAAGCCTTTTTGGTTTCGTCCAAAGTGTCGCAAATGGCACCGACTATGCGGCTTACCACTTTTTTCAAAAATTCTGTGTTTCTTTGTTCGCGGCTTATCACCATTTCCCAGTCCCACTGGTCAACGTAAATGGAGTGCATATTGTCGCAATAGTCGTCGCGGCGAATTGCATTCATGTCCGTATACAGACCTTCTCCGCCTCTGAAGCCGTATTTTTTTAGTGCCATTCTCTTCCACTTTGCAAGAGAATGTACGATTTCCGCCTCTGTGCCCGGCTGTTCTTTTATGTCAAAACGAACGGCACGTTCATATCCGTTCAAATCGTCGTTAACTCCGGTTTTTCCTTTTACAAAAAGCGGAGCCGAAACACGCTCAAAACCAAAATTTTTGATAAAATTGCGTTGGAAAGTATCCTTCACAAATTTGATTGCCTTTTCGGTTTCTCTGACTGACATTTTTGGCTCGTAGCCTTGAGGAATTTTTAATTTATACATATAGTTATGTCCGCCTTGCGGACTCCTCCGAGAATAATTATCTTTCGTTGCAAATGGGAAGTTGAAATCCTCATTGCACTTTTAGCGAAGCGTCAAAACGACTATTACACGCTTCCGCTTTTACAACGACTCTCTATTGCGTTGTTTTTTAAAATTACGCCATCAAATCGCCGGTTGTTCTTGCGTACAACTGCACATCGCGAATATTGGTGATGCCGGTAACGTACATCATAATGCGTTCAAGCCCCAGACCGAATCCGCTGTGCGGCACTGCGCCGTATTTTCTTAAATCCATATAGCCGGTGTAATCGTTGAGATTCATACCCCTTTCCGTCATTGCCGCGACGAGTTTGTCATAGTCGGCTTCGCGCTCGCTGCAGCCTATGATTTCACCAACTCCCGGCACAAGCAAATCGGTTGCGGCAACGGTTTTTCCGTCGGGATTTTGTTTCATATAGAAACTCTTTATCACTTTGGGATAGTTGGTCACAAACACCGGTTTGTTGAAAATCTTTTCCGTAATAAAACGCTCGTGTTCGGACTGCAAATCCAGCCCCCAGCCGACGGGATAGGCAAATTCCACCCCCTCGTCCTGCGCTTTTTTCAATATTTCGATTGCGTCGGTGTAGTCCAAAATCTTAAACTCGCTGTCAACAACGTGTTGGAGTTTGTCTTTCAGACCTGCTTCAAATGCCTTTTCAAAAAAAGCAATTTCATCGCCACACTCGTCAAGGACGGCTTTGATGATGAATTTTATCATCTTTTCTGCGATTAAAATTATGTCGGGAAGTTTTGCAAAAGCCACTTCAGGCTCTATCTGCCAAAATTCTGCCGCGTGTCTTGGCGTGTTGCTGTTTTCGGCACGGAAAGTAGGCCCGAAGGTATAAATCTTGCCCATTGCCATTGCCGCAACTTCGCCTTCCAATTGTCCGCTGACGGTAAGGCCCGCTTTTCTTCTGAAAAAGTCGTTTGCAATATATTCCGCTTCGTCTTTTGCCGTTTTTGCCTCGGCGTATCCGTTAGTGGTCACGCGAAAAATTTCACCTGCGCCTTCGCAGTCACTGCCTGTGATAATCGGTGTATGAACGTAAATATAGCCGTTTTCTTGGAAGAAACGGTGTATGGCAAAACTGAGTTTGCTTCTAACTCTGAGCATCGCGTTGAAAGTGTTTGTTCTGACCCTTAGATGCGGCACGGTGCGCAAAAATTCAAGGCTGTGATATTTTTTTTGAAGCGGATAATCCGACGGGCAATCGCCCAAAAGTTCAATACTGTCCACGTTAAGTTCGTGGTCGCTTCCGTTTAGTGCCGGCACAGAAATGCCTGTGGCTACAAGTGAAACACCGTTTTTTAGGCACTTGCTCAAATCTTCTGCATCCACTTTTGATTTGTCGATTACAAGTTGAAGATGTCTTAGCGATGTGCCGTCGTTAAGGGCGATAAACGCCATGGTTTTGCTGTCACGCGCACTACGCGCCCAGCCTGCCACCGAAACGCGCTTACCCTCGTACGCCGCGCCGTTTGTTAAAATTTCAATTACGTCGATGTTTTCCATGCCTAAAAGTTTCCTCTATAAATTGTTATTATAAATTTACATTTACTATTTGTAAAGGGTTTTTTGCCAACCTCAAAAAGATTGACTTAACCCAACCGATACGGATATACTATCTTCAAACAAACGATTGAGGATTAACTATGTACGATGTTATGATTCTCGGCGGAGGTCCTGCAGGACTTACAGCCGGCATTTATGCAGCAAGAGGCGGTCTACGGACAGTCCTCATTGAAAAAAAAGGCGTGGGCGGTCAAGCTTCCATAACTCCGGAGATAGAAAACTATCCGGGAGTTGCCCACACCGACGGTTTTACCCTCACTTTTAATATGCAGCAACAGGCGGAAAGTTTCGGCGTGGAATTTGTTTTTGACAACATAACCAAACTATCGCTTGACACTCTTGTTAAATCCGCCGAAATCGGAAGCGGGCGCAAAATCGAAGCGAAAACGGTCATTATTTCAACCGGCGCAAATGCAAAAAAATTGGGGC
>CAYIYN010000033.1:8342-15159 GCA_964367645.1 uncultured Bacteroidaceae bacterium | reverse complement strand
AAGTTCTCGGAAACGGCGAACTCACAAAAAAGATTAACATTAAAGCGCAAAAGTTTACCGCAGCGGCAGTCACCAAAATTGAAAAGGCCGGTGGAAAGGCAGAGGTACTGTAATAATGTTTGAGACACTCGTTAATGCGTTAAAAACGAAGGAAATTCGCATCAAAATATGGCTTACACTTTTGATGCTCCTCGTTTACAGAATAGGTTGTTATATACCCGTTCCGGGTCTAAACTCCGGTGTGTTGTCCAGTTTTATGTCGGACGAAAACGGTTTTCTTGGGATTCTTTCCATGTTTACAGGCGGCTCGCTTGCAAATGCAACGCTGTTCTCACTGGGGATAATTCCGTTTATCAACGCATTCATCATAATGCAACTTTTGACGTTGGTTATTCCGGCGCTTGAAAGGTTGAGCAAGGAAGGAGACGAGGGCAGAAGGAAAATTACGCAAATCACTCGCTATTTTGCACTGGTGCTCGCTGCAATTCAGGCTATAGGCATTGTCGTCGGCTGGAAAGCGGCTGTTGTTTCCGTCTTCTCTTTCGAGAGCGGTTGGGAACTCCCCTATATGACGATGGCAAGCATAATCTTGATACTTATGGGCGGCAGCACAATGGTTATGTGGCTGGGTGAAAGAATTACAGAGTACGGCGTCGGCAACGGCACTTCGCTCATCATCTTCGTCGGAATACTTGCAACCGCAGGCACCACAATGGCCGGCGCGTTCAAAGAAGTCGGAAACGAATGGACATACATTTGGAATATCTTGGGATATATCCTTATAGTGTGCGGTATCTTCGCGTTTATCGTCTTTATGGATCTTTCCGAAAGACGCATCACCGTGCAGTACAGCAAGCAAATCAAAGGTAACAAAATGTACGGCGGACAAACCACCTACATTCCTATCCGTGTGAACGGAAGCGGCGTTATGCCCATCATTTTCGCAAGCTCCCTTTTGATGTTCCCCCAAATGATTATGGCTCTGTTCTGGCCTACCAGCGAGGCTTATGCTTGGTATAGCGCAAACATGGGCAGCGGAACTTGGCCGTATTACGTATTTACGGTGTTGTTTATACTGTTCTTCTCATATTTTTATTCGCAGATACAGTTCAACCCCGAAGACGTTTCCAAAAACATACAGCAATACGGCGGATTTATTCCCGGCATTCGAGCAGGAAAACCCACGTCGGATTTCTTAAAAAAGATTTCCAACCGTATAACCTTGTTCGGCGCAATCTTCCTTGCACTCTTGGCACTTATCCCGACTTTCGTGTTCAACGCGCTTTCCGGTGAAGGCAGCACGGCAACGACAAGCGGTGTGCTCGGATTTGGCGGCGCGTTCAGCGCAACAGGATTGCTCATTGTCGTTTCTGTCGCACTCGAATTCAACAAGCAGTTGGAGTCGCAGATAATGATGAAACATTACAAAGGATTCCTCAAATAACGCTTTTTTGCGGACTGCAATCATCGCAAATAAGCGCGGAAAAGAATATCATAATGCGGAAAATACGGCAACTTACAAAACGCGAGTTTTTGACTGACGTAAAGTAAGAACTAACCTTATAACTCCACAATTTGACAGGAGGAACGATTATGAAAAAAATAGTATTACTCGGAGCGCCGGGTGCCGGAAAGGGCACGCAAGCGGCACTCATAATACAAAAGTTCGGCATACCTCAAATTTCCACCGGAGATATACTCCGCAGGAACATCCAAGAGGGAACGGACTTGGGTCTAGCCGCAAAATCGTATATCGACGCAGGCGCGCTCGTACCCGATGACGTGGTTATCGGTCTTGTCAAAGCAAGGTTGGAAGAAGAAGACGCAAAAAACGGATACGTGCTCGACGGTTTCCCCCGCACAATCGCGCAGGCTGAAGAACTGGATAAAATCACGTCATTGGACATTGCACTCAACATCATCGCACCTTATGAACTCATAATGAGAAGATTGACGGGCAGGCGCGTGTGCATATGCGGCGCAACAAGCCACTTGGATTGGCTTAACGGCGCTGAAACTTGTCCTAAGTGCGGAAAAACTTTGTTCATACGCGATGACGACAAGCCCGAAACCGTGAAAGCACGCCTTGAAGTCTACGAAAAACAGACTGCACCTCTCATTGACTACTACAAAAACAAGGGCATTCTGGTGGACATTGATTCTAGGGGCGCGGCGGAAGATATTTTTGTCTACGTTGAGAAGGCGTTGAAATGATTATACTAAAAAGTCCGTCGGAAATCGCACTTATGAAAAAATCGGGAGAAATCCTTAGAGATTTTTTTGAAGCGGTTGAAGAAAAAATCAAACCCTGCGTGACTACAAAAAAACTTGACGAATTCGCCTACGATTTCATCAAAAAACGCAACGCAACACCTTCTTTTTTGAACTATGCAGGTTACCCTGCCTCGATTTGCGCCAGCATTGACGAAGTTGTGGTTCACGGTATTCCGAGCAAAGACCGCAGACTTGAAGAAGGACAAATTATCGGCATAGACATCGGCGCGATTTTGAACGGTTGGCAGTCCGATGCGGCGAGAACTTATCTTGTCGGAAATGTGTCGAAAGAAAAGAAAAAACTGATAGAAGTTACAAAAGAAAGTTTTTTTGAAGGTGTAAAACAGTTCAAAGACGGCGGCAGACTGGGAGATATTTCCGAAGCGGTGCAAAAATACGCCGAAAGCCACGGATACGGAGTCATCAGAGCGATGGTCGGACACGGCATCGGAAGGCAGATGCACGAAGATCCGCAAGTCCCAAACTACGGCAGAGCGGGACACGGCGCCAAATTGGAAATCGGAATGGTGCTGGCTATCGAGCCTATGATAAGCATGGGCAGTTGGGAAGTCAAAACTCTCGCTGACGGCTGGACTTGTGTGACCAAGGATTCAAGTCCCTCGGCGCACTACGAAAATACGGTGGCACTCACCGAAAACGGTATTCAAATACTGACACTGTGATATGAAACTCGGTCAAATTGTTTTTTCTATGGCCGGACGTGACGAAGGAAGATGCTTTGTCGTGACCGAAATCGTGAACGCAAACTATGTCAAGATTGCGGACGGTGATTTGCGCCGTATCAAAAACAGTAAACTGAAAAAAGTAAAACATCTTAAATCAAACGGCGAAACGCTTGACAAAATTTCCGAAAAACTGGAGAATGGAGCGCAAGTGTTCGATTCGGAGTTGTATAGCGCACTTCGCGCCTACAACGAAAACAAATAAATGTAAGGAGTTCTATGTCCAAGGAAGACGTCATCGAAACAGAAGGTGTTGTAATAGAAGTTTTGCCTAAAACGCAGTTTAAAGTGAAACTCAGCAACGGTTACGTTATTCTCGCTTATCTGGGCGGGAAATTGCGTATCAACAATATCCGCATACTGGAAGGGGACAAGGTCAAAATCGAAATGTCTCCGTACGATCTCACCAAAGGTAGAATAATTTACAGGAACAAATAGGACATCGGAGGTTACTATGAAAGTCAGACCCAGCGTAAAACCTATGTGTGACAAATGCAAGGTCATCAAAAGAAACGGCAAAGTTATGGTTATTTGCCCCAAGAATCCCAACCATAAGCAACGTCAAGGTTGAAAGCAAAATTTCGCAGGGCGGCTGGTTTCGTCATTCCAATTACCGCGAAACTACCTGCGTACAGCATAAATCACATTTATACTTTATTGGAGGTAACAAATGGCACGTATAGCAGGCGTAGATTTGCCGCGTGACAAAAGAGTGGAAGTCGGTCTTACCTATATTTACGGTATAGGTCGTCCCACTGCAACCAAAATCTTACGAGAGACAGGCGTCAATCCCGACACCCGTGTAAAGGACTTGTCTGAAAACGAAGTCAGTCTTATCCGTGAGCATATCGAAAAACACATTCACGTCGAAGGCGATTTGAAAAGAGAAGTAGGCCTTAACATCAAGCGACTGATGGAAATCGGTTGCTATAGAGGCATACGCCACAGAAAAGGTCTTCCCGTCCGTGGACAAAGCACCAAACAGAACGCTCGTACCCGCAAGGGACCGAAGCGCACCGTTGGTCGCAAAAAGAAATAGGGAGGTACTATAAATGGCAGCAGTTCCCAGAAAAGCAATCAAAAAAAGAAAGGATATTAAGCGCGTAGAAAAAGGACAAGTTCATATCCACGCCTCTTTCAACAACACTATAGTCACCGTAACCGACATGAACGGAAACGCCGTGTCTTGGTCATCTTCTGGCAAACTTAAACTCCGCGGCAGCCGTAAATCCACGCCTTTCGCGGCGCAAATGGTCAGCGAAGACGCCGCAAAAGTTGCGTATGATCAAGGTATGAGATCCGTCGAGGTCTTTGTCAAAGGACCCGGCTCAGGACGCGAATCCGCAATTCGCGCACTTGCAAACGTCGGTTTGGAAGTTACGCTTATTCAGGACGTATCACCCATCCCTCACAACGGATGCCGTCCTCCAAAGCGTAGAAGACTGTAATAAGGAGGTTTATCTATATGTCTAAATATACAGGTCCCGATTGCCGTCTTTGCAGACGTGAAGGCAGCAAACTTTATCTAAAAGGCGATAAATGCACTTCTGAAAAGTGCCCCCTTCTCACCAAATATGCTCCTCCCGGACAACACGGCAAGAGCAGAAAAAAGGCGAGTGGTTACGCTGTACAACTTCGTGAAAAGCAAAAAACAAAGAGAATTTACGGCTTGAGCGAAAAGCAGTTTTTGAAGTATTATACCAAGTCAACCGAGTTGCGCGGCATAACCGGTGAAAACATGCTCATTTTGCTTGAACGCAGACTCGACAACGTCGTCTACCGTTTGGGACTCGGCAGTTCCAGAGCGATGGCACGTCAAATCGTCAACCACGGTCACATCACCGTAAACGGCAAGAACGTGGACATTCCGTCCTATCTTGTGAAAGCCGGTGATATTATCGCCGTCAAGGAGAACAAACGTGAGATGCCCCTTTGGCAAGCAGCCAAGGAAGTTAGAAATCTGAGCATCGTCAAGTGGCTCGAATGGGATAACACAAACCTAACCGGAAAAGTGCTGTCACTTCCCGAAAGAGCAGATATTTATGCAGAAATCAAAGAGCAACTCATCGTCGAATTGTATTCTAAATAAGCCTTTTGGAGGAAAACGCTATGATGGAAATCAAAAAGCCCAAGATAACCTTCGAGGAAAACGAAAGCAAGAGTTATGCAAAATTCGTCGTCGAACCTTTGGAACGCGGTTTTGGTATCACGCTTGGCAACAGTCTTAGACGCATTTTGCTGTCGGCACTTCCCGGTTCCGCTGCAACAGGCATCAAGATTGAAGGCGTAGACCACGAATTTTCAACCATAAAAGGCGTGACCGAAGAGGTAACGGAAATTATCCTGAACCTCAAAACGGTGCGTTTTAAGAAAACCTTTGTCGAAGGACAAGGAAAAGTCGAGTGCCACCTTTTTGCCGACAGCGTTGGCGAAGTCAAGGCAGGAGATATCGACCTTCCCGGAGATGTGACAATTCTTAACCCCGAACAGCATATCTGCACCCTCGATGAGGGCGGCAAACTGGATATGATTATCTATGTTGACGACGGCAGAGGATACGTCCCCGCTGAACGCAACAAGGATAGCCGTATGCCGATTGGATATATACCCATGGACAGCATCTTCACTCCCGTGCTTAAAGTAAATTACGCGGTGGAGAGCACCCGTGTCGAACAATCAATCGACTTTGACAAACTCACCCTCGAAGTGACCACGGACGGCACTGCAAACGCAACTGATGTCACATCACTCGCTGCAGAGATTATGAATGAACATATCGGTTTGTTCGTCGACCTCGTCGAAGGAATGAGCAAACAGAAATTTATGCGCGACACCGACAAGGAGGAAACCGGTGGGACACTCAGCATGTCCATTGAAGATCTCGATCTTTCCGTCCGTTCCTATAATTGCTTGAAGCGCGCCAATATTCACACCGTAGGAGATCTTACACGTCGCACAGAAGAGGATATGTTGAAGGTCAGAAACCTCGGTAGAAAATCCCTCGAGGAAGTCATCAAAAAATTGGAAGAGCTAGGTCTTTCATTGAAGGCTCAAGAGGACTAGGAGGACACAATGCGCAAATTAGGAAGACCAACAGACCAAAGAATGGCAATTCTCCGCAATCAGGTTTCCGAATTTTTGTGGTACGGTCAACTTGAAACAACACTTGACCGCGCCAAGGAAGTCAGAGCCCTTGCCGAAAAATATATCACCCTCGCAATCCGCACTTACCAAGACGACGTGAAAGTCACAAAGACCGTCACCGATTCAAAGGGCGTAAAAGTTGCGAAAGAATTCACCAACGACGGAGCAAAGAAACTCGCAGTGCGCCGCAGACTTATGGCTGAACTGCGCGACCTTCAGCCTATCCGCGCTGAAAAGGAAAGCAAAGCCGCTTTCTCCGCTCGAATCAAAGATGTAGAGCATCCTTTGATTGAAAAAATATTCAAGGAATATGCTCCCAAATACGATGCACGCGCAACCGAAGTGGGACAGGGCGGCGGATACTGCCGTATCCTCAAGACTGAACAACGTCGCGGGGATGCAGCCCAGAAAGTTATTATCAAACTTATCTAATTCCATTCCAATAAACATTCAAAACGCTCCACATACATTGGAGCGTTTTTTTGTTTTTTTGGAATGGCAACGTTTCTTTTTAAGTGACCGCGGACGCTATTTCGCGTTCTGCTTTGTCAGTTTTGCGGGTTCTCGCGCTAGCGTACGTCAGTACGCGGCGCGCTCAACGTTCCGCAACTTCCTCGCAGTACATCAAAATATCGCCCGCGCCCTTCGATTAAAAT
>CAYIYN010000033.1:0-8242 GCA_964367645.1 uncultured Bacteroidaceae bacterium | reverse complement strand
ACGTGCGACATTCCGCAACTTCCTCGCAGTACATCAAAATATCGCCCGCGCCCTTCGATTAAAATTGTATACAGTGTTTTCTGCAAAGCATAATTCCCCTCTCGGAGCAGAAACCTGTTAGTTATTAACGTGCGACATTCCGCAACTTCCTCGCAGTACATCAAAATATCGCCCGCGCCCTTGGAAAGAGTAAAAATTGGACATTTTAAGGCAAAAGCGTTTGCTGTTGTAATTATTGTTTGCCTATGATATGCTAAACAAAAAACCGCGGTGAACTGCCGCGGTTTTTATAATTATAGAAGTTTTTGAAGGGGTGCAGGGGGAACTTTTGCCTAAAAAGTTGACCCCTGAATCTGTCACAAAGTTTTAATAACACAAAGTTTTGATGTCACAAAGTTTTGCTGATTTTTTCGTGGGTTAGTCTTGGGGTTTTTTCCAAAGGTTGTTGCGTTCAGGGTGATAAATTGCGCCCAAGATGCGTTCTTTTGCAAAGGGGATGTCTTTGCAGATATGTTTAATGAGATTTTTTGCGTATTCGCGTTGAGAAAAGTGGTTTTTAGGGCATGGATTGTGAACAATCGGCAAGCCTAGGCGCTCAACGGTTGATTTAATGTCATATTCTTGAAGATAAATCATAGGGCGGATAAGGGTGACCTTTGATTTGTCCATATATGCCGTTGGCGCAAAACAACTGAAGCGGCCTTCGTACAAAAGGGATAGAAGCATAGTTTCGGCAACGTCGTCGGCATTGTGTGCGAGCGCAAGTTTTCCGACGCCCAAGCGGTTTAGTTCGTTATTTAGCGCACCTCGGCGCATTTTCGCACACAAAGAACAAGGGTTTTGCTCCTCGCGCGATTCAAAAATTATCTCTGCTATGTCGGTTTTCACTATGTGGTGAGGGACACCTATAGAAGCGCACCAGTCAGAGAGCGCTTGCATTTCTTCTTTGGAAGTGTCTTTTAGTCCCATATCAATTGTGATTGCTTGAAGAGCAAATTTTTCAGGCGAAAAACGCTGATATTCGTGCAGGGCGGCGAGCATTAGGACGCTGTCTTTGCCGCCGGAAAGTCCGACGAAGATATTGTCGCCGTCGCTTATCATTTTGTAGTCTTGTATGGCGCGTCTTAAGTCCGAGAGCGTTTTTTGCATAATTATCTCCGTTGGTAACAGTATACCGCATAATAAGATTTTTTGACAAGTACAATGAAGATGTTGCCTTGACGAATATATGCGGGTATAATATACTGAATCTAAGAGGAAAGAAATGGCAGAGAACATTGCTGAATTTTTTTATAGTTGGACAAACAACCACTATTTGACGCTGTTTATCATCTCGATAGTGCCAATTATCGAGTTGCGCGGCGCTATTGTTTTGATGGGCGGTATGAACGTCAATCCTATTGCAGGAATGTTTTGTTGCGTTGCCGGCTCATCGGTTATGATAATTCCGATTATTCTTGTCATAAGACCTTTGATTAGAAAACTCAAAAAATCCAAAATTTTTGCAAAATTTGGCAGGAATTTGGAAGAAAATCTGTCGGACAGAGCACCTGACGTCAGCGGCAAAACAGATAACGTAATAAAGAAAAAAATGTCGGTTGATGCAAAAAAGTTTTGGGGGCTGTTCATTTTTGTCGCAATACCTCTCCCCATGACCGGCAGTTGGACGGGATCCGCTATCGGCGGGATTTTGGATTTTAAAGTTTGGAAGGCCGCGCTTTCGGTTTTCTTGGGCAATATTGCCGCAGCAGGTATACTTACCCTGCTTGTTAATTTTGTACCCGAAGGGTATATGGATTTCTTCTTATACGGGTTTATCATTCTTGCCGTCGCGCTCTTTGTATCGCTCTATTTTGTCCGCGCCGAGAAGAAAGAAAAGAAATTTGAAAAAGCAAAAGACCGTTATGGCAACCGCTCTTTGTATGAACTAGCCCAACTTGAAAAAGAAGCCACCGAAAACGGCGAAGTGCTTATAAAAAAAGAATATGTCGACGACGAAGGCAACAAGCATATTGTTGTGGGCAACGATGAAAAGCGTAACGCGCGGGTAGTGAACAATAAGGATTTGATTTGATTGGATTAACCAACTAAAGTTTGAAAAGTATCAAAAAACAAATGTCAAGAAGCAAATATTGTAAAAAAGATTATAAAATCAACGCAATACAGCAATAATAAAAAACCGCCGAAATCGGCGGTTTTTGTTTTTAATGTATTAAATTTTTTGGTGTTGTTTTATGCTTTGCCGTTGCATCCGAGCACGTCGACGAGTTTGTGTTTGACGACTTTTTTGACCGCTTCTCTTGCCGGTCCGAGATATTGTCTGGGATCAAAGTGAGAAGGGTTGAGTGCAAAGTGTTCTCTGATTGTCGCGGTGACGGCAAGACGGAGGTCACTGTCTATATTGATTTTGCATACAGCCATGCTTGCTGCTTTGCGAAGCATTTCTTCGGGCACGCCTTGTGCGCCGGGCATACTGCCGCCATACTGGTTGATAATCTTCACTAAATCCTGAGGCACACTGGATGCGCCGTGCAGAACGATAGGGAATCCGGGCAGTCTGCTTTCGACTTCTTTTAATATATCAAAGCGGAGTTGAGGTTGTCCCTTAAACTTGAATGCGCCGTGGGAAGTACCGATTGCGATTGCAAGGGAGTCCACTCCGGTTTTTTCAACAAATTCCTGCACCTGATCGGGATCGGTGTAACTTGCGTCTTTTGCGGACACGTTCACAGCGTCTTCGATGCCTGCAAGTTTGCCGAGTTCCGCTTCGACAACAACGCCGTGGTCGTGAGCATATTCAACAACTTGTTTGGTGATGCTGATGTTTTCTGCAAACGGATGTGCGCTTGCGTCAATCATGACGGAGGTGAAACCGTTGTCCACGCAGTCTTTGCACAGCGCAAAAGTATCGCCGTGATCGAGGTGCAAACAGATTGGCAGACCGCTTGTGATGACTGCGGCTTCAACCATCTTTGTGAGATATGTCGTGTTGGCATATTTTCTGGCACCTGAGGAGACTTGCAAAATAAGGGGGGCTTGTTCTTCGGTCGCCGCTTCGACGATACCTTGAATAAGTTCCATATTATTGACGTTGAAAGCGCCGATTGCGTAACCGCCCTCGTACGCTTTTTTGAACATTTCGGTTGTTGTAACCAGTGGCATAAACATTTCCTCCAACTGTGTTGATTGTGATTATTATACAACTCAATGTGTCAAAAGTAAATCATTTTTGAATTTGAATTGTGCTGCGCCGCAATTTAATCATGCAAGTTGTGTTTTTGACACTAAAGGGTTATAATAAGCAAAGGAGGTAGTTTGTATGATATGTGACGAAAGGCAACAAGTTCTTGCCAAAAACCTAGTAAATTATTCTTGCAGAGTTCAGAAAGGCGAAAAAGTGTGGATTGACGCTTCCGGTTGTGATTTTCAGTTGGTTGCTCTTATAGTGAAAGAAATTTATAACGCAGGCGGTATGCCGTTTGTCAATTTGCAAGACAATCGCATAAAGCGCGAAATTTTGAAAGGTGCCGATGAAGATATGCTCAAGTTTTGGGCGGAGCAAGATGCGGCAAAAATGGAAAAAATGCAGTGCTATATCGGTGTGCGCGGCGGCAACAACAGTTATGAATTAAGCGACGTGCCCGACGATAAAATGCAGGCCTACGACAAGTTTTACGCCCAAATCGTGCATCATAATATCCGCGTCAAAAAAACAAAGTGGGTGATTTTGCGCTATCCGACAGAAGGAATGAGCCAACTTGCGGGCATGAGCACCGAGCAATTTGAGAACTATTTCTTTGATGTGTGCAATCTTGACTACGCCAAAATGGACAAAGCTATGGACCCACTTGCCGCCCTTATGAACAGAACGGACAAGGTGAGGATAAAAGGGCCGGGCAAAACAGATTTGACATTCTCAATAAAGGGCGTAGGAGCCGTAAAATGCAGCGGACTATGCAATATTCCCGACGGCGAAGTGTACACCGCACCCGTGCGCGACAGCGTGAACGGAGTTATTGCGTACAACGTGCCTTCTATTGAAAACGGATTTAAGTTTGAAAACGTAGAACTGACTTTCAAAGACGGAAAAATTGTGAACGTTGGTGCAAACGACACAAAACGCGCCGTTGCTATTTTTGATACGGACAAGGGAGCGAGGTACGTCGGAGAATTTTCGTTTGGATTAAATCCCTATATCAACACCGCTATAGGTGACATTCTTTTTGACGAAAAAATCAGCGGTTCGATTCACTTCACACCGGGCGCTTGCTATGACGACGCACCAAACGGCAACGTCAGCGCCGTGCACTGGGACTTGGTTATGGTTCAAACAAAAGAGCACGGCGGCGGAGAGATATATTTTGACGACGTTTTGATAAGAAAAGACGGGATATTCGTTTTGCCAAATCTTTGCGTGTTGAACCCTGAAAATCTCAAGTAATATGGTTTATTATGTATAAAAATTTGGAAAAACGGCACGAATTGTGTCGTTTTTCCAATTTTTAGCGGTTTTTACTCTTATAATATGGATTGACTTTTGCTCATCTGTGTGTTGTAATATTTGTATCTATGAATAGGAGGAATAACAATGTTTAGTAGCATTTCCGCAATTCAGTGGAACTTTATTGACTGGGCTGACAAAATGGCAAATATATTCGTCGAATACACTGCCGGCACACCCGTTTCTGTTTCTACATATGCTGCACAATATGCAGCCGTGCAAACCAACTATGTGTTGATGTTTGCAGGGATTTTGGGCATCATCGTGCTCGCACTCAAAGGTATGAGTTTCAAAAAGTGGTGGTGGTATGCCTTTTTCCTTGTCACCGCGGTTTGTGCCGTAACTTCCGTCATGATGCACGACGCCGTTTATGACGAATTCCAACGCGGAGTTTTAACAACAAAACTCATTGGTTCATATATCGATATGTCTTTCACATTCGGCATGGCGTATACGGCAATTATGTGCTTTGTTATGGAATTTACCGGCAAAAAAATGCGCAAATGGGGCGGCCTTGCAATAACAGGATTCTTCATCTATGCCTTGGTGTTCCTCACAATCGAAGTTTGGGCTTTCCACGACAGACCGCTTTATTTCAGTGCTGTACAAGGCGCGTCAATGGGAGGAAACGATCCCGGTATGTCAATGGCGGAATTTAACTGTCTGCTCCTTGCACTCCCGATTCTTCCTATATTCTTCACGTCGTTCAAAGTGTTCACCAAAAACGAAAAGCGTATGCTGGCTGTGACAATCGGCTGGTTCTTGCTCGGTCTTTTGATGTCCAACATTTTCGGCGACAATACGGTTGCACCAATCCTCGGCGGCGCAATTCACCCTCACAGTTGGTGGCATATGTCGGCTGCACTCGGCACGGTGAGCCTTATTTTTGTGGCAGAGGAGCGTATCGGCGCAACAAACCCCAGAGAAAACTGCAACTGGCTTGAAACACCTAAACCTATGACCGACGACGTTTGCGAATGTGCAGAATGCTCGACAGAGTGTGAATGTGCATCAACAGAGGACGAAGCACCCGTTGTTGTTGAAGAGGTTGCAGAAGACGAAGAAAAAGCAGAAGCCTAAAGATAAAAATAGGCAAGTATTTCAATCGTATTAAAACAAAAAAGACTAAAGATGAAATAGGCGATTATGCAAAAATAAAAGCGCACCCCACGGTGCGCTTTTTTAGTCCTTAAATATTTTACATTGCACAAACATTTTGATAAATATTTATTTGCATAAACGTTTGATTAATACTTATTTGCGTGTACGGTTTGTTTACAGTTTAGGCGGTTTTATCTTACAAAGGGAACTTTGTCGCTGCATAAATAATGGAGCGTTATGCCGCCTTTGCCCAGATGCGTACCGACAATCGGGCTTATCGGAGAAATAATAATATTTTGTTTTCCAAAACGCTCTTCAACCATTGTCTTTAATATCATTGCGTCGTCATAGCAATCACAGTGTCCTATGATGATAAGATCGTTTTTATAACCGCTTCCCTTTGCTTCCATCTTGTCCACCAAAACTTTTAGGGCAGAACGGCGACCGATAACGGTGTTCGTCGGGATAAGTTCGCCTTTTTCCGAAACCATCAAAATGGGCTTCATCTTAAAAGTTTGACCGACTACGGCGGTTGTCTTTGAAACTCTTCCGCCGCGGTACAAATGGAGCATATCGTCCACCGTAAAAGCGTGACCTATATGATGCCGCAAATCCAAAATATACTCGGCATTCTCTTCTAGCGAGGCACCCTCTGTGTGTTTTTTCAATGCGTAATAAACCAAAAGTCCTTCTCCGCAAGCTGCGCAAAGGCTGTCTATGACTCTTATTTGTCTGTCGGGATAATTTGTTAAGGCGCGTTTGGCGGCGTTCAAATAGCCCTCATAACTTCCCGACAGGGCGGAAGAAAATGAAATATGAAGAATGTCGTAGCCTTGTTTTAAAATTGTTTCAAAAAATGCCTGTGAATCCTCTTCCGACGGCATTGAGGTCGAGGCGAATTTCCCCGATACAAGTTGAGCGTAAAACTCCTCAGGGGAGAGAAAGGCTCTTTCTTTGTCGTCGTAAAGTATGCCGTCCAACACGTAAGACATTTTGATAACTGCAAAATCGTCTTCGTAAAGCGAAGAAGGAAGGTCTGCAGTTTGGTCAGTCGTTACGTAATATTTTGTCATATGAATAAACTAACATACACGTTGAATAAAGTCAATTACAGTAGTTATTAACGCTTAAAATAATATAATTTAACCAACAAGGAGTATAGAATATGCCGGAAAATCTTTCAGGAAACACGCTTATTCTGGTGCTATCTCTCGTGGCCGGAGTCGCCGGTACGGGGCTTGGCGGAGTGATAGGCGTGTTGCTCAAAGGCAAAGGAACAAAAGTTATGGGACGTGTTCTCTCGTTTGCGGGAGGAGTTATGGTGGGAGTCGTAACCTTTGCGATGATTCCCCAGTCCATAGAATCGTCCATTATAAACGGATGGAAACCGTCGGGCGTGTTGTTAGGGGTGAGTACTCTAGTTGCCGGAATGATTGTCATTTACGGGCTAAATAAGATCATTGACATAGTCGAAAATATGCGCGCCACTCATAAAGGACTTGCCGAACTTCATCATGAAACGGCTGTGCTTGCCGTAAAAAATGACGAATTGTCCAACGGGAAAGACGCTACATCGGGCGCGGCACAATCCGATGAAATGAAAAAAAGGATGCTAAAAGCCGGTATAATTATGCTTTTGGCAATAGCGCTTCACAATTTTCCCGAAGGTATGGCGATAGGCGCGTCCGGTGCCGTGCAGATGTCCACAGGCGTGCTGATTGCGATTATAATAGCAGTCCATAACATCCCCGAAGGTATGGCGATTGCCGCTCCTCTTGCAGAGGGAGGCATAAGTGACTGGAAGAACATCGGGCTTACGACGCTTGCCGGTTTCGCAACCGTTCTGGGCGCGGTTTTGGGCATTTTGATTGGAGGCATCAGTGCGGTGGCTTCGGGTATCTGTATGGGGCTTGCCGGCGGCGCAATGTTGTACGTCACTTTTTGCGAGATTCTTCCTCAAGCAACGCTTATGGAAGAGGGCAGAGTGCCTGCGGTAAGTATGCTTATCGGCATAATCTGCGCAATGCTTTTCGTCTATTTGTTTTAGAAAGTTGACAAAAAAATCGCCGTGTTTTATAATAGCCACTGTCGCTGGAGCTTGGTGTAGTGGTAGCACATGGGCCTCTGACTCCCACGGTGTAGGTTCAATTCCTATAGCTCCTGCCACAAACCGTCACGGATTTTCCGCGGCGGTTTTATTTTGCTCACAAAGACGCCGTTATAAGCACTGCACTTTGTTGTTCAGTTCGTTATGATACTCGCTATTTGTTCCACGGCACAAAGTTTGGCACGCTTTGCGTGCCATTTTAAAAGCCAAAGCGCCGTTGTGCATTCTGCACGGTGCTTTGGCTTTTAAAAGTGAAATTACACGAATTAGTGTGCTCTAGCGAACTTTGTGGTCGGAGTGGCGAGATTCGAACTCGCGGCCTTACGGTCCCGAACCGTACGCGCTACCAAACTGCGCTACACCCCGACAATGGTACTATTTATTTTCTCTTCTTGCTATTTTACTGGTTTTTGCTTTCCGTTTGGGAGTGCGTACGTTGTAGCGAAGCGTCACTTCGTATCAGTCACCACTTATCTTACTTTTTATCTTAGATGCCCCCTCTTTCCCCACAAGGGGGTATTTCTCCCACCACT
>CAYIYN010000032.1:0-15362 GCA_964367645.1 uncultured Bacteroidaceae bacterium | reverse complement strand
GGAGAAAGCAATGGACAAAAAAGAATACACCGCGGCTGTGATTACCGTCAGCGATAAGGGAGCGTCGGGCGAAAGAGAAGACGTCAGCGGCAAGGTTATGGCCGAAATGCTCCACTCGCAAGACTTTAAAGTTTTACAGTACGTTGTCGTTCCCGATGAACCGCAACTGATAAAAGATGCGCTGATTTGTGCGTGCAACGCCGGCGCGGATGTTGTTCTTACCACGGGCGGCACGGGCTTTTCGTCAAGGGATAACACACCCGAGGCGACTATGGCTGTTATCGAGCGCGAGGCGATGGGTATAGCCGAGGCAATCAGATACAACAGCTTCCAAATTACGCCGCGAGCGATGCTGTCACGCGGGGTATCGGGCATACGCAGAAAGAGTATAATAGTCAATCTTCCCGGTTCGCCCAAGGCTGTGGAAGAAGCGTTGGGCTTTATTTTGGACAGTTTAAAACACGGCGTAGATATATTAAAAGGTGCGGCGCACGATTGCGCGCGTAAGGATTGATGAAATTTTTTAAGGTAGCCACGTTTGAAAAGGCGCTTGAAACGGTAATTAAAAATCTTGACCTCGAGGCAATCGGCAGCGAGGTTATTTCTCTTGAAAAGGCCGAGGGAAGACGGGCGTTCAAGGAGATAAAATCTACCGATAGACTGCCCGAATATAACCGTTCTACCGTCGACGGATATGCGGTTTGCGCTGCGGATACGTACGGCGCAACCGACAGCGTGCCCTCTATGCTGAAGATTTTGGGCAAGGTGGATATGGGCATAGTCGGCGCATATGAGGTGAGTGCGGGGCAAGCGGTATACGTTCCAACGGGCGGAGCAGTGCCAGACGGAGCCGACGCAATGGTAATGATAGAAAATACCGAATTGTTTGGTGAAAGTGTGGCGGTTTATAAGCCCGCGGCGGTGCGCGATAATATCATTTCGGTGGGCGACGATATTGAAGTCGGCGACATCGTTTTATCAAAGGGCGAAAGGATTTCCGCATTGAAGTGCGGGCTTATGGCAGCACTTGGCATTGACAGAATTGAAGTCTATAAAGCGGTAAAGGTCGCGATAATTTCCACAGGTGACGAAATCGTTGGAATAAGCGACAAAACGCAAATAGGGCAGATTAGAGATACAAATACGACGCTAAACCGTATGTTGTGCGCAGAAAACGGATTTGCTATCGTTTCAGAAGTGCGAATTCACGACGGATTCGATTTATTGAACGAAGCCGTAACGGACGCCGTCAAAATTGCCGATATTGTTTTGGTTTCGGGCGGAAGTTCAATCGGCGCACAAGACTTTACAGAGCAGGTCTTGGAGAAGGAAGGAGATATTTTAATACACGGAATTGCCTTAAAACCGGGCAAGCCCACATTGATAGCGAAGATTAATAACAAGCTGGTTTTTGGGTTGCCCGGGCACCCTATGGCATGCCTTCTGACCCTCAAGTTAATAGTAATCGGCGCGATAAACATAATGTACGGCGACAAAGAAGATAAGTTCATTTTTGCCGACACCACTGTCAATTTTCCGTCGTCTTCGGGGAGGCTTACCGTGCAGCCGGTATCGCTGCGGTTTGCCGAAGAGGGCGTTTTAGCAACACCGCTGTTCTATAAATCTGGGCTGGTTTCGGTACTTGCCGACGCTGACGGTTATACCCTCATTCCTTCCGAACAGGAAGGCATATATAAGGGACAGAAAATTAAGGTATATTTATTATAGTTTAGGTGGACATGGAAAGAAAATCCTACGTAGAAAACAACGATTTCAACAGCGCGGTAAGCGAATATTTAAAGCACGTCGCAACGCTTGGAAGTGAAAAAGTCGCTTCCGAAAACGCGTCGGGCAGAGTGACCGCAAGGGCGATATACGCCGCCGAGTGCGACCCCGTCTACAACGCTTCGGCGATGGACGGTATTGCCGTGCTTGCAGAAAACACCGTGACCGCAAGCGACAAAATGCCTCTCGTCTTAAAAAGAGATAAGGATTTCATATACGTCAATACGGGCAATCCCATCCCCGCGGAATTCGACAGCGTTATAATGATAGAGGATGTTTTGGTGGACAACGACGACAGCGTCAGAATAGTTGCGCCGTCGCACCCGTGGCAAAACGTCAGGATAATAGGCGAAAGCATCGTGAAAACCGAAATGGTGCTGCCCTCTTTTTGCAAAATCCGCCCCATTGATATCGGTGCGATACTTGCCGGCGGCAACGATGAAATCGAAGTGATTAAGAAGCCGCGGGTAGGCATAATCCCCACAGGCAAAGAAATGGTGGAAAGTGCCGGGGAGATAAAAGTCGGAAAGCTTAGAGAAAGTAATACCCGTGTTTTTGCCGCGCTCACCGTAAGTTACGGCGCAACTCCCGTGCGCTACGGCATTTGCGAGGACAGCGAAACTATGCTTGAGGACGCGCTAAAAAAGGCGGTTGCCGAAAACGATTTGGTAGTCATCAACGCAGGCAGTTCTGCAGGCACAAAGGACTTCACCGTGCACATCATTGCGCGGCTTGGAAAAGTTTATACGCACGGTCTTGCCGTCAAACCCGGCAAGCCCACGATTCTCGGCGAAATTGACGGCAAATCGGTTATAGGCGTGCCGGGATATCCCGTATCGGCGTATATTATTTACGAAAGAGTCGTCCGTAAAGTTGTCGCAAAACTGGCGGGTGTTGACGCATCGCCCCTTCCCGTCATTACGGCGGAAATAACAAAGCGCACCACTTCAACCCTAAAACACGAAGAATTTCTGCGCGTAGCAATGGGTGACGTCAACGGAAAAATCGTGGCAACGCCGCTGGAACGCGGTGCGGCTGCGGTTATGAGCATGGTCAAAGCCGACGGCATAATAACTATCCCGCAAAACAGCGAGGGCATCGAGGCGGGAGAAAAAGTTCAAGTGGAACTTTTAAAGCCTCTTTCTGAGATAAAAAAATCGATCGTTATCGTCGGCAGTCACGATATGATTATCGACGTTATCGGCGACAGTATTCCGGTGTCAAGCGCGCACGTCGGCAGTCTTTCGGGAATTATGGCAATGAAAAACGATGCGTGCAATATCGCGCCTATTCACCTTTTGGACGAGGATAGCGGCGTGTATAACGAGGCGTACGTAAAAAAATATTTTGCACCGGGCACTATGGCGCTTGTTAAAGGCGTAGGTCGCGTACAAGGAATATTGGTGGAACGGGGCAATCCCAAAAATATCAAATCGGTAAACGACTTAAAGGGAGGCAAAATATCCTTTGCCAACCGTCAAGGCGGCGCAGGCACACGCATTTTGTTTGACTATCTATTGAAGAACAACGGTATATCGCCCGACGAAATCCGCGGATACGATAAAGAATTTACCACCCACCTTGCAGTCGCCACGGCGGTCAAAAACAAAGCCTTTGATTGCGGGCTTGCGGTAAAGACCGCCGCCAACATTATGGGGCTGGATTTTATCCCAGTCGGCAACGAGGATTATGATTTTTTAGTCAAAAAGGTTTTTTTGGAAGACGCACGTTTCAAACGGTTTTTGGAAACGATTAAAAGTGAGGCGTTCAAACGGAAACTGGACGAGCTTTCGGGATACACCTACGAACACACGGGAGAAATAAAGATAATATAATGCAAGACAGATTTGGCAGACAAATTACATACGCGCGCATTTCCGTCACCGATTTATGCAATATGCGGTGCGCTTACTGCATGCCGGAAGGCATCGAAAAAAAGTCGCATTCACATATCCTGACAATCGAGGAACTGTGTGCCGTGTCCGACGCGCTTTCAGAACTTGGCGTAAGCAAGCAAAGAATTACGGGCGGAGAACCTTTGGTCAGGCGAGGAGTGTTGGGGCTGTTTGAGCATATCGGAAAGAATCCGCTCGTCACGGCTCTTTCCGTCACCACCAACGGACAGCTACTGCCCGATATGTCAAAAGACCTATATTCCGCAGGGGTAAGAAACCTAAACGTAAGCATTGACACCTTGGATTCAGAAAAGTATTCAGAGCTGACAAAGTATGGGGAATTGTCCAAAACATTAGACGGATTGAGGGCGGCAAAAGAAGCGGGTTTTGAAAATATTAAACTCAACGCAGTGCTTTTGCGCGGTGTGAACGACGGGGAAATTTATGGACTGGCACGCTGGGCACGGCAGGAAAACCTGACCGTTAGGTTCATTGAATTAATGCCGTTTTCTGCGCAGGAAAAATACGCAAAACAATACTTTATCAGCACGAAAGAGGTTGTTAAACGGTATAATCTGCAGTATCTCGCTGATAAATCGGACACCAAGAAGGTTGAGGTTTACGCCTTTTTGGACGGTACGGAAGCGGGCTTTATCAGCCCTCTTTCCAATAAGTTCTGCAGCGAGTGCAATCGTGTCAGGATTACCGCGGACGGCAAATTGTTGAACTGTCTGCATGAATGTAAAGAATACGATTTAAAGCCGTATATCGGCGACAGGGAGCGGCTCAAACAGTTTATTTCCGAATGTGTTTTGAGCAAGCCCAAGGAGCACCATCTGACTGAGGGCGTATTGCAAAATCGCATTATGGAAGACATAGGAGGTTGATATGGAAGATAACCTAACGCACATTGATAACGAAGGAAACGCGCGTATGGTCAATGTTGGAAAAAAAGAAGCGACCCAAAGAATTGCCGTCTGCAGCGGTACGATTAAAATGCTTCCCGAAACCGCCTCTGCTATTGTCGACGGTAAAATCACCAAGGGCAACGTGCTGACAACGGCGAAAATCGCGGGGATTATGGCTGCGAAAAACACGGCCGGGCTTATCCCGATGTGTCACAATCTTCCCCTTTCCGAGGTGGAAATAGTGTTTGATATAAAATCCGACAGCATTGATGTTACGGCTACCGCAGAGGCAGAGGCAAAAACGGGCGTCGAAATGGAGGCGCTGACGGCGGTATCCATAGCCGCGCTGACTATTTACGATATGGCAAAAGCGATTGACCGCGGTATGGTGATTTCAAATATCCGCTTGCTGAAAAAAACGGGCGGAAAATCGGGCGAGTATATCAGGAGTGAAAAATGAAAAAAGGCAAGGTTTTATCGGTAAACATAAGCGTCAAAAAAGGCACCGTCAAGCACACGGTAAACGAGATAAATCTTATCGAAGATTTCGGCGTCGAGGGCGACAGCCACGCAGAAAAGGGTAGCATACGTCAGGTCAGCCTTTTAGGACAGGAAAGTGTGGATAAAATGACGGCGCTGGGGATTGCCGGACTTTGCTTCGGTAAATTTGCAGAAAATATCACCACTGAAGGCATTGTGCTATATGAGATTCCCGTGGGGACCAAAGTGAAAATAGGCAACACGCTGACCGAAGTTACGCAAATCGGAAAAAAGTGCCACGCAGCCGACGGCTGTGAAATCGCAAGGACGGTCGGTATCTGTGTTATGCCAAAAGAGGGTATCTTCGTCAAAGTTTTAAAAGGCGGAAAGGTACGCGCAGGCGACGATATCGAGGTAATTGACTAGCACTCTTTTGGCACTAAAAATGTCATCAAACGTTGTATGGTACAATTTGCGGTAGGGTGGAGAGTAACGAATAATATCATAAAAAATCAAGGTGAAACGGACGATAAAAATGAGGATATGAAATGTTGCTCCTCGACAGTTAAGGGAGCAAACCCTGCTTCTCAGCCAAAGTCGTTAAAATGCCTGCCGTTTAATTCATCCGTCCAATTTTTTACAAATGGAATCACGGAGAAAAATACGCCGTCAGGGCGTTGTCGTATGTGGCAAACCTGTTGAATATAGAAACATTTGTTTTCGGCGGAGGAGCGGCTAGAAGCCTTTCTTTGTATGCTAACAAAATGCATTTAAATGCAAAAGCATTTGCTTCATGCGGTAAACATATAAAGCGACCAAAAGGAGAGAATTATGAGCAATCCAAACGAAATGGCGTTAAAAAATAACGACGTTTCTTCTAAAGGTCTTAATCGGAGAAATTTGTATGCTTTTTCCATAGGGACTTTCGGGCGAGATTTGGCTTGTATGGGCCTATTCCAGGCACAGTTACTAAACTACGTCTATTTCACAAAAGGTCTTACAACCGAGCAACTTGCCGCATTAACGATTATCATGGCTGTGATAAGAGTTTTCGATGCGTTGAACGACCCTCTTATGGGCAATTTGATTGACGCGACACGCTCCAAGTGGGGAAAATTCAAACCTTGGATTTTTGTGGGAATGATTGGCACCGCTGCAATAATTATAGCGTCATTCACCAACAATTTAAGCGGTTGGGCATATGTCGGTTTCTTTGGCGCTATGTACTTTTTGTGGAGTATTTTCTTCACAATGAACGACATCAGTTATTGGGGCATGTTGCCTGCACTGGCAAGAAGTCCTAAAGACAGAAACAAAATATCTTCGTTGACGGCACTCAGCGCAACTCTTGGCGGCGGTTTGGCGGGAATCGTTGTACCTATTTTAACGACAGGAGAACTGGCATTTGGCGGCAGTGCGATAAAAGCGTACGGCTTATTGAGTATTATTATGGTGGCGGTTTTCGTCATAATCCAATCTATTACGATTTTTGGTGTCAAAAACAAGGATATGCCCACCCCTCAGCCTGCAGAAAAAGTAAGTTTGAAACTTGTCTTTCGGACGTTTTTAAAGAATGACCAGTTGAAATGGGTATCCGCTATATTTTTGTTCACTCAGTTATTGCCCGGTGCTGCAATGACAATGTACATCTATTTTCAATTTGGCTACAACGGCACTCTGACAACCCTATTCTATGTGTTCAATGCAGTATCCACTCTGATAATGTACATTTTCTACCCCAAATTCGCCAAGCGTTTTACCAGAACACAACTTTTGACCTTTGCCACAATATCGGCTTTTATTGGTTATGGATTAATGCTGCTGTTCGGACTCGTAATTCCAAAGGGCGCATTTTCCTTCACAATTCCTTTCTTCAACGCCACCGTTACCCTGCAGTTCTTCCTTATTGCAGTTGCAAATTTGTTTACCGGATTTACCTGCACGACTTTCTATCTTGTACTGATGATTTGTATTGCCAATACGGTTGAATACAACGACCTGAAGTTCGGCAAGCGCGACGAGGGCATTATTTTTGCAACCCGCGCATTTTTGGTGCAGTTAGGCACGGCACTCTCCACTTTCGGAGTAATGCTGTTTTACATAATTATCGGCATAAACAATTCAACAGACAAGATTGCAGATTTGGAGCAGGCTGCCAATTTGGGTCAAATAACATCGGATGTCAAACTGGACCAAATTGCAGACGTTATAGACAGCGTTCCAAACTTGCAAACAACGGGACTATTGTTGTTAATCACCATTTTGCCGGTAATTCTATTTACGGTGGCTTTCATAATCTACAAAAAGAAATACAAAATTACGGAAGAATATTTTAACACGTTGCTAGAGGACCTTGAAACAAGAGATGCGGAGTCGGCATTAAAATCCGCCGCCGAAGATACAGCCGTCGAAACGTCGTTTGTCGAAAACACAGCCGACGAAAATATTGGCTCCGATGAAAAATTAGATTCTGAATCGTCGGTTATCGAGTAATCAGCTAACACGATTGAAAATCTGTCGGTCCAGAAAAACAAAACAAATTTCTGCAATTTTTTTATAATCCAAATTAATAGCCGAGGAAAGTTCCTCGGCTTTAATATAAACGAATTTTTTATTTAATAGTTATTCAATTTTTGATTTATTGAAGATCGTGTTTTGCGGGGTTGTCCAAGAGTTCGCCGGACTCGGAAAAACGAGAGCCGTGACATTTGCAATCCCAAGAATGCTCTTTGCGGTTATAAAACAAAGCACAACCCATATGCGGACAACGCTTGGGTATCGGAAGAATAAGGTTTAGCGCGGTGACGGTGAGGTTTGTGAAAAGTTGCATGCACAACATACTTCTATCGGGATCATAAGCAATCTCGTATTTGTTTCTGCGGCCTGTTATTTTGTCTGCCAAGATATTTGCGGCGGCAAGTGCATTGGTCATCCCCCAAAGATTGAAACCGGTTGCCACGTAGACGTTTTCAAAAGAGCCGTATCTGCCGACGTACGGTAAGCTGTCCAAGGTTACGCAGTCTTGATTTGCCCAAACAAACTTTTCTTTTGACAATGGATAATACGTCTTGCAAAAATTGGATATTTTTTCAAAACCGTCTGTCTTTGTCCCTGTACGGTGATCGCCCGCTCCGACAATTAAAAGATTTTTGTAATTTCGGAAATAGAAACCGCCGTCTTGATGTGAAACATAAGTTTGTTTGAACTTTGGTGCACCTTCATATGCAGCGACACACGAGCGAACCTGATACATCTTTGAAAAGAACATTCCTGTTCGATTTATAAACGGAAAATGAGTTGCAACAACCGCTTTTTTGAATTTTATTTTGAAATTGTTTGCCAAGGCGTAATTTTCTTCAATATCTTTAACTTCGGTATGTTCATAAATTTTCAAATTTTTTGAAATCGCGTATAAGAATTTTAGAGGATTGAAAGCAGCCATATCAGGATAGATAATCGCACCCGTGACGTCGAAAGGCAAATCTGTGTTTGTGGTATGCAAACATTCATAGCCCAGCGAACTTAAAGCGCGCTGTTCTTTTTTCAAATCACTCCTTCTTGAAAACATACAAGACGGAATAATTTCCAAATCGCAATCGTATTTGTTTGAAAGTTCGATATAACTTTTAACTGCGTCCAAATTGGCATTAAGGTATGCCTGTGCAACGCTTTTTCCGTGTTTTTCGATTATGTCACTGTACAAAGTATCGTGTTGAGCGGAAATAACGGCAGTTGTTTTGCTCGTAATTCCTGCGCATATTTCGTTTTTTTCTAAAACGACTGCGTCAACGCCGCGCTCTTTTAATACGTAAGCGGTTAATAGTCCGACGATACCACCGCCAATTATCAAAGTGTCGCACTCGATATTTTCCGTCAGCGCATCAAAGCGAGGCTTTTCTTGAAATTCTTCCCAAAAAGCGTTTTCCATACAAATAATGTTTGTAGTTTTACTTTTTGTATACCGGATATAAGATATTTTTTAAATGGTGTTAAAATAAAATCATGTCGAAAAATAACAAGCGAACAAAGCGGAAAATCGCCGTAGGGTCGGCATTAATTTTGTTGATGTGGGTAGTTTCGCTCCTGTCCGATATGACGCACGAGGGCGCGGTCGGCAACGAATTCATCTGCGGTTGTCGTGTTAAACTCTAAAAATTTTTATGATTCTTTGTTTTCGCTATCGCTTTTACCGCCTTCGTTATCATCGTCTTTTTTGTTGGAGTCTTTAAGACTCATCTGCTTGATAATCTGATTGAAACCTGTTGCAGATAATCCGCTTGCAGCACCTGACAAAAACGCCACAAAACCGTTGGATGCGGCTATAACTTCAGGAACCGTAAAGAACAAGACGATGCCGAGTGTTGCGCCAAGTGCGGCAGCCGTTAAAGGGATAAACCGCTTGAACGTTTCGTTCTCTTTCGTTGCATATTTTATGAGTTCTATCACCCAGTACACAACAAGCGCGATTGCGGGCACGCTGATAACTTGCATGTATTCCATATACGCCCTCCAAATATATTTCCGCTTGTTATAATAAGCCTCTTAAACGCATCAATATATGTATCGCCTGCCGCTCGCATTACTTAACCTGAAATAAAATCGCTAATTTTTTGACACTTACGGTTTTCATTCAAAAGCCACTTTTAATAAAACTCCTTTTACTCATATTTACGGCACCAAAAGTCCGAATGTTAATATTTCAATATGGATTTGTTCAAGAAAATGCTAATAATAATAAACTATACGAAAGCAATAGAGCGATTGATTAACAAGCGTGGTAATTACATAAAGAGCCAAAGAATTTTGGGTGCCTATTGACTTTAATAAAAAGCTGAGAATATAATCAATTATGTGGTAATACCACGGGTGAGATTTTTTAGCCTGGGGGAAACTATGAATCTAACCGAAGAATTTGTTAAAAAAATTGAATTGAAAATACTTTCGGGCGAATGGAAAATGGGGGATAAAATTCCTCCATTGCGCAACCTCGCCCAAAATTTTAACGTCAGCCGAAGTGTAATCAACGCAGGCATTGTCGAACTCCAAAATAAAGGTTATATTTTAACGGTGCCACGCAGATGCAACGTGGTTGCAGACTGGAAGAAAAAAGGCACTCTGGCAGTTTTAAGCGGCATTATTGAAAACGAACTCTACGATAATGAGTTCATTTCAAATGTGCTCGAAAGCCGTAAAATTATCGAGTGCGGGGCTGTGAAAAGGGCGACGGAGCGCGCAAATCAAATGGATCTGGACGAAATAGAAAAAGTGACGGAAAGCGAAAGAAAAGCCCAAACGATAGAAGAGATGGTGTCGCTTGACGTGCAATTTCATCACAGCATTGTTTGCGCGTCACACAACATCATTTATCCGCTTATGCTGAAATCCTTTGAAGATATGATAGTCAGATTTGTCACGATATTTTATAAAAATAACGGCGACAGGGAATTTATTTATGACCAACACCAAAAAATATATAATGCCATAAAAAACCATGATCCTGACGGTGCAGAAGCGGCAATGGAAATCTTGCTTGACCAAGGGGCGGAAGTTTTGAATGAATATCTAAAAGTAGGGAGGAATTTGTATGACCAAGTATAAAGACGCAATAAAACAACCAAAAAATCTATCTCCAAGAGTGAAATGGTTGCGCGATTACTTCTTTGAAGGAGTAAAACGAAATTGGAACAACGAATACAACTGCTATTCAAACGGTCGGGAATGGGACTGCTCATTTGATGAGTTGACTTATCATATCGTGCCAGAAACAACCTCGTTTTTTCTGCCTTTCACTGCAGGATATACCCAAAGCGGCAAAATTGTGCCGGTTGACGACGGGTTTTTCAAGCAGTCTATTGCGGAAAGAAAGGCAATTTATGAAAAGGATTTGATTGTAAACCATATCCCGCAGGAAATTTTGCCCGGCGATTTACTTTGCGGCGCGCGTTTCAACGCAATGTATTCGATGTGCCTGAGTGAAAAAGAGGCGGTTGCGAGAGCTAAATCTATTGCTAAGGTGCGCAAAGAAATTATGTATTTGATATCTCACGGATACGGCAACGCCGGCGCAACCAGCGGGCACTTGATTCCCGATTACGATAAAATTTTGACAGGCGGATTTAAGGCGGTTTATGAAGATTTGGAGAGCAAGTACAACGCTCTAAACAAATCGGATAAGAAAGGCGCAAAAGGTGCGCAGTTAAGAGCGATGATGACAGCCAGTCAAATGCCCAAAGAGTTGGCCGAAAAATACAGGGAAAAATGTTTGACTCTCGCCGCAAAAGAAAAGGATAAAAACCGCAAAAAAGAACTAGAAGTTATGGCGGATAATATGGCTGTTGTTCCTTGGCTGCCCGCAAAGAATTTTTATCAGGCTGTGCAATCACTGTGGTTTACTCATATGCTTGTTATGTTCGACGAGCGTTATCCCGGCCCCGGCGTATCGTTTGGGCGTTTTGACCAATTTATGTATCCTTTCTATGAGATTTCCAAAAAAGAAGGAATGTCCGATGATTTCATGAAAGAAATCTTGGGCTGTTTTTGGGTGCATTGCAACACCGTTTACGACGCACAGTTGCGCGTGGGCGGCAATCAGGGCATTACGGCGGGATTCGGACAACTCATGAATCTTTCCGGTCTGGGAAAAAACGGCAATGATATGACAAACGATTTAACGTATTTGCTTCTTGATTTGATAGACGATATGACGCCTATTTTGGAGCCAAAGCCAAATGTTCGTTTGCACAAAAACTCGCCCGAAAAACTTTTGGACAAAGTCGTAGATATGGTTTCAGGCAGTCAAGGAGCGCCCTTCCTTTTGAATTTTGACGAGCGTTCTATGGCGGGCATGCTGCGCGAGGCCAAAATGGCAGGAGTTGAAAAATATATCAACAAAGATAACGTCTTTGAATATGCTTCGGTGGGTTGTCTTGAAAACACTATGGTGGGCAACGACCGCTCAGGCACGGTGGACGTCAACGTCAATTTGCTGAAATCCATGGAACTTGTCTACGGCAACGGGAAAGACTTTTTGCCCTTTTTTAACGGCATGTCGGGAAAGTGGAGCAAAATAGTTCAAGAGAACGAGCCGACAGGCGAGTTGTCGTCATTTGACACGTTTGAAAAGTTTTACGGTGCCGTTAAAAAGCAACTTGTCTACGTTATAAAAAGAATGGTTGCGCATTACGATGCAACGGAAAGCATTCGCGCAAAATATAATCCCACTCCCTATCTGTCCCTTTTGGTCAACGGCTGTGCGGAAAAGTGCTTGGACGTTACACAAGGCGGTGCAGAACTTGGGTTTGTCACAATCGAAGGCGTTACCTTTGCCACCACGGTTGACAGCCTTTTGGCAGTAAAATATCTGGTGTATGACAAAAAGGAATGCACACTGAATGAACTTGTAAACGCTCTTAAAGCCAACTGGGTGGGCTATGAAACACTGCAAGCCAAAGCTTTGAACCGCGCGCCGAAATACGGACGCGACGACAAGGCGACAGACGAATTTGCGCGTGAGTTTATGGAATTTTGGGCAGACGAAGCCTGGAAATACAAAACAACCGCAACAAACAGGCGTTTCCGTCCGGGTATGCTCAGTTGGAACTATTGGATTGGCTCCGGGTATATTCTCAAGGCTAGCGCAAACGGCAGAACGGAAAATCAATTTTTGTCAAACGCAATTTGCCCCAGCAACGGCGCGGACATCAACGGTCCGACCAGCAACAGCAACTCTGTCGGTACGGCTTTGGGCGGCAAGGCGGAAAACGGCGATTACGGCAACTATATGAACTGTTTGCCCAACGGCGCAAGCCACACGATAACATTCAATACGTCCATGGTCAAAGACCCCGAACACAAACAAAAATTTAAGGCATTTTTGAAAGGATATATCGAAAACGGCGGCACGGCATTGCAAATCAACATACTTGATCCCCAAGTGCTGAAAGAAGCGCAACTGCACCCGACCGAATACAGACATTTGCTTGTTCGCGTGACGGGATACAACGCCTACTTCACAAGTATCGGACGCGAGTTGCAAGACGAAATCATCGCGCGTGAAAGTCACAGAGGGTTCTGATGCTGATATTAAACTTTCAACGCATGTCCACAGAAGACGGACCGGGTTTGCGAACAACCCTATTTGTAAAGGGATGTCCGCTTAATTGCGAATGGTGCCACAATCCCGAAAGCATTTCCACAAAAAAAGAGAACGAGTGGATTGCCGTAAGATGTTTAGGGTGCCTTAAATGCCTAGAAAAATGTCCGATAAAAGCACTGAAAGCAGGTAAAGAAGGCATAATTATCGACCGCTCAAAATGCGTCGTATGCGGGGCTTGCGCGGACGTATGTCCCACAGGCGCGCTCGAAACAAAGGGCATCGAAATGAGTGTGGACGAAGTGTTTTTGGAACTTGTGAAAGACAAGGCGTATTTCGGTTCAGACGGAGGCGCTACATTGTCGGGCGGCGAAATTATGTTGCAAACCGACGAAGCGGCACAACTGCTTAAACGCCTAAAGGATAATGGTATAGGAACGGCAGTGGATACGTCGGGCATGTGCAAGAAAGAGGATTTTGACAAAGTGTTTCCCTATACGGACATTTTCCTCTATGACATAAAGCATATCGACGATGAAGCGCATAGAAGATTGACCGGTGTGTCAAACAAACAAATCCTTGCAAATTTTGATTATTTGATTGAAAAAATCAAAAACACCGACAAGCAAATTTGGGTGAGAACACCGATAATTCCCGATGCCACAGACAGCGACGAAAATATATCGGGCATTGCCAAATTCCTGTCCGACAAGGACTTCACGCGCTGGGAAATGTGTGCTTTCAACAACTTGTGCCGCGATAAATACGAAAGGCTTTACAAAGAGTGGAAATATCAAAAAGCGCATTTAATGACTAAAAAACGTATGGAAGAACTGGTTGATATTGCAAAAAGAGCAGGATTAAAAGAAGTTTATTTTACAGGTGCAACGCATCTGGAACGGGAGGTATAGTTATGGCAACGACAGTAAAACAAGAATATATTAAAGCATTTGAAAAAACCGAAAAGTTGGGGCTTGTGGCAACAATCGACGATCGGGGTGACCCGCATATTTCGTTGCTAACCACGCTCATGGCCGCAGACGAAAAACGTATGGTCGTTGGACAATTTTCGCAAGGTTTAAGCAAAAAAAATATGGCAGAGCGTCACAAAACAGGCTTTGCCATAATGGGGCTGGATATGAGCTTTTGGACGGGCAGAATGGACTGGACGGGCAAGGCGACGGAAGGAGAGGAGTATGTCCGCTACAATCAAATGCAGATGTGGCGTTTCAACACTTATTTCGGAATTGACACGGTGCACTACTTTGATTTGAAGGACATATCCGAAAAAAGAAAACTGGATTTGTTGGGAATTGGTCTTAACGCCGTTAAAGCGATTTTGAAAAAAGGAGTCTATAAGACCGACGGCAAAGAACAGGTGATGCGTCCATTCGCCGAAAAATTGTTCAACGGCCTTGGCAATCCTAAATTTATAAGTTTCATAGACAAGGATGGCTATCCCGTAATAGTGCCTATTGTACAGGCACAGTCGGCAGGCAGCGACGTAATAGTATTCAGCGCAAAACCCTATGCGGAGGATTTGAAAGAACTGGGTAAAGACGCGCGAGTAGCGGTTTTCTGTGCTGACATGGATATGAAAAACGTGCTAGTAAAAGGCACTTTCGGTGGCTTTGAAAAAGGCATGGGCAGAGTTGTGATTGACAGAGTTTACAATTCTCTGCCGCCGATTTGCCGCTACGTTTACCCATATGAAGAATACGGCGAAGTAACCGAGTTTTAACCCGTCAACGAGTTTTATGTTAACGAGTTTTATGTTAACGAGTTATTAACTTATCGTCGTGATAAATATTCATAAAAAATCCGCACGATTCTTTACGGCAGAATGTCACTCTGAGCGAAGTCGAAGAGTCGCCACTGGAAAAACTTTCACGTGCAGGCACTCACTCATTACGAAGTTACGAAATAACCCCGAGCAAGAGTGAATACGCACTTTCTCATTACGAAGTTGCGAAAATACTCTGACCCAGCGTGCATATTAACGGACGTTGGCAAATTACGAAGTTGCGAAAATACTCTGAGCGAGCGTACATATTAACGGACGTTGGCAAATTACGAAGTTGCGAAAATCCGCGCAGGGCGCGGATAAAAGCCCACCCGAACGTCGGGCTTGCCCGAATGATTGTACGCCAGTGGCATAATAAAGCGACGATACCTAGCAGTGAGGTGGGGTGTCGCCCCCGC
>CAYIYN010000031.1:0-15402 GCA_964367645.1 uncultured Bacteroidaceae bacterium | reverse complement strand
GTATTTTGTCTTTTTGTTTAACGGCAATTTTTGATTTTTTCTCGGCGCGCGATTTTTGAGCGCATTTGTCGACAATTATGAGTTTTCTGCTTTTTTATTTTATAAACCCAAAAGACAAAACATTCATCTTATCATTTCATATCTTTAAGTATCTTTTTAAGTTGTTTGTCCGACAGCGCGTTTATATCCACTCCGGCGTGCAGCAGGTCATACATTTCGAGATTGTTGAACGTTTGAGGAGCAACCGAGATTTCACCGTTGGGACCGACCTCGCCGACTTCGTATTTGGCAAGAGCGGTATCTTCTTCTTTGCGGTAAATGACAAATTTCTGCCAGCAAAATTCAAGAACTCCGTTAAGCAGCATAGAAAATACTTCTGCGCCGTAGGTCGCAATGGGATGAACAAGCAAATAAGCCGTTACGGTAACGCCTGCCGCGACAGCACTGTCTGCAACCAAATATCCCGGCATATAACCGTTGAACCATAATTTGAACGGGAAAAACGGAACGTAAAATAAAAATGCCAAAAACATTGCTCTTGACACGTTGCCGGCCGCCTTAAACGTAAATTTGCGGTTGATGGTAAAGTTCCACAAAATGGAGAGCAAGAGCGCTATGAACGTACTGATGAAATTGTAAAGAGGCACTTGGGTGATAAAGTTGATCATTTTGCCGGGGTCTATCGCAACCTGCAGTATCTCTTTCAATATCGTAAACGATAAAAATTCGATAAGTCCGGCACTTGCGGTGCAAAGTGCATACTTCAACGCTTGTCTTGCCGTCTTGGTGCGGACTCGCTTGTATTCGTCGCGTTCTTCGGGCATCAACGACTTGATTTCCTCTTTGGTCAGTTTAACCTTTCCAAGTTCTTCCATAATTACTCCCTTGACACACTCTACGTTTTTTTGTGCAAATATATTTTAACTTTCAACACCGATAAAGTCAACTCCTAAACTTTTATTATGACCCCTGTGTATACTTTTGCAGTTTTGGTAACAATTTTTCTATGACTATTACACAGTTCTGTCAAAACATAAAGGACAGCTTTAACCAAAGCACCGATATTCTTTTTCGAGAGTTACAGTCGGGCAATACTAAAATGGTGTTTAGTTACGTGGACGGCTGCAGCGACAAGGAATTGCTTGAACTGAACATCATACGCCCCTTGCTGTCAACCTCTGCCTCTCCGACAAACAGCAATATAAGCGATATTGTAAATTACGGAGAAGACGTCAAAACTGTGGCTATTGAGAAATCGGCAGACACTGTTGCAGAAGGCGATGTGGTTCTTTATATCGAAAATGAAAATCAGGCACTTATATTCAGTCTGAGAAAATTTGAAAAAAGATCAGTTGCCGAACCGCCGACCGCAAGCGTGCTTACCGGTCCTCGCGAAGGTTTTATCGAAGCAATAAAAACAAATATTTCTTTAATTAGACGCCGTCTAAAAACTACATCATTGACGGTAAATATGCTTAAAATTGGACGCTATTCGACAACTTCGGTGGCGATGATTTATATAAACGGCATAGCAGACGACATTGTCGTTCAAACTTTGCAGGCAAAACTTTCTGCTATTGACCTGGACGGCATTATCGATAGTTCATATATAACCGCTTATATTAAAAACCGAAGACATTCTATTTTTACTCAAGTAGGCAATACGGAAAAGCCCGACGTCGCCGCTGCAAAACTTTTGGAAGGAAGAGTGGCAATTGTCGTTGACGGCTCACCTATAGTTTTGACCGTGCCGTTTTTGCTTTTTGAATCAATGCAGGACGGTTACGATTATTACTCACTTGATTGGCACGCCACGATGGTACGCTTTTTCAGACTTACGGGTGCATTATTTACAGTGTTGTTGCCGGGCGCATACGTCGCCTTGCAAAGTTTTCACTTCCATCTTCTGCCGATAAAATTTTTGATTGCTCTGATTTCAGCGACCACCGGCATACCCTTTCCTCCTTCAATAGAGATGCTGATAGTGCTTCTTTTATTTGAAATTCTAAATCAGGCATCAATACGAATGCCCCGATTTATGGGCATATCACTTTCGGTCGTCGGAGCGTTGGTCTTAGGCGAAACAGCCGTAAGCGCGGGACTTATTTCTTCTCCTGCAGTTTTAATAATGGCATTATCGGCCATAGGCATATTCTGCGTGCCGGATCAGGTGGGCACCCTTTCCATTTTGCGCATTTTGTTTCTCTGCGTGGCTTCGGTTTTGGGGTTTTTCGGAATGATAATTTTGTCGCTTCTTGTTTTCGCTTATCTTGTGGTACTGGAAAATTTCGGGGCTCCGTACCTCGCTCCCTATGCCCCGCGCATAAATCCCGATTTGAAAGACGCCCTCATCATGACAGATTTGACGGAAATGAAAAGGCGACCTTTTTCCTTTCCAAATCAAAACCGCTTCCGCAGAAACGAGTACCCTCAATTTCCCAGTGTTGACGACAAATGAGTTTTATATAGCGGAAATAATATGATAAAAAGCCTATTAAGAAAAACAGAGCCGGTTACGGAGTGCCTTTATAACAGCCAAACAGGGGCTGTGGTGTTGCTATGCACATTCATCTATAAAGTGTCAACGCTTGTAGGCATAATAGCCATGAATATGCGTTCTTCAACTTTATGGACATATCTTGCTCTAACTGTCGTTGACCTAATTTGTTTGGCTTTAATATACCCTTTCTTCCGCGACGGAACAGATGACAATCCGATTGTAAGGAAAAGCCTGTCTTATAAAATAGGCCTAACGGTTGCGCTTGCCTTATTGTTTTTGAAAGCGGTCGTGTATTTCTCTTTTTGCGTAACGTTTTTGACAGCCGAACTTTTTAGAGAGATTCCCTACGTCCTACTTTTATTGATTTTAATATTATCCTCTATGTATCTGGCGGCAAAAGGCATAAGAGGTATCGCACGCATAAGTGAACTGACATTTTTGCCGGTGCTGTTTATATTCATAATGAACATCGCTTTTTTGAGTTCAGAAATGGACTTCGGCCGCAACCTACCCGTTTTTTCTATGCCGCCTGCAGAATTTTTTTCCGAAACCGGAGCGTACGGACTTTGGCTTGGAGATTTTTTGCCGCTCATTTTTATTAGGCAGAGAAATAAAAGACTGCCCTATTTCGGCATCGGAGTTGCTGTTTGCTGGGGACTTGTTCTGGTTGTGGTCGCATTGGGCTCTGCTATATACGGAAACGCTTTAAAATTTATTTCAGGAATTTTGTTAAAATTGGCAACTTTCAATCAACTGTCTGCGGAGATAGGCAGAATGGAATGGACGACTCTGTTCGTTACCGTAATCATGGGTGTGATACAACTGGCTTTCATTTTATGGGGAATGGAGGAATGTTCCCACAGACTTTTCGGCTCAAAAATATTTATCAGAGTGGCTTATTTCGTTGTAATTGTTGCCACTATAGCATTTGCACCGTCAATTCAAACAATAATTGATTTTTCGGTCATCAACGCAGTGGGCTACTGCTGCGGTGCGCTAATAGTTCTTTTGTCGTTTTATTTATTCAATGTGAAATGCCGTTCCGACAAAAAGTTGTTGGAAAGCAGCGGCATACTCCTAAGAATTACAAAAGCAGAGTTGAAGGAGAACACAAAATGAAGCGTAGATCCAACTCCGCCGTAGACCAAATAATGAAAAAAAAGTGGGTTGTAATCTTAATAATTACATTATTTTTGACGTTATTCGGACGTATTGTAGATGATGATGTGCTGTTGGAATCCGGAATAGTCCTCGGAATGGGAGTTGATTATCAAAATGAGGAGTTTATCGTATCGACTCAACTTATCTCTGTGACAGGAACCGCCGCCGGAGCACAGCCGGTACAAAATTATGTTACAAGCATTTCAAAAGCAAAAACTATAATAGAGGCACTCGACAACATAAGTAAAAAAATGGGAGTTGTTGTTTCACTTACGCATTGTGAATTGCTTATACTCTCGCCCTCGGCGTTAAAGCTGGAGCATACCGATCTTCTTTTTCCACTTATAAAAAGCTTGGGCATGCCTGAACAATCGATAGTAATTTCGGCTGAGGATGAACCAAGCAAATTGCTCGCTCAGCCTATTGCCACCAAAGATACAACTGCCTTTTTGGCACAGGCGACGTTTCTTCAAAATCTGGGAAGCAACGGCGTTGCAAAGGTAACAATCAAAGACTTTGTTGTAGACAGCATTTCACTTAGCGGTACTGTAAGATTGCCGTATACCCGCATACTAAAGCCCGAGGAAAAACCCATATCTTCATCTTCTTCCGACAAAGAATACGTTGAACTTGATTTTTTGGATAACCTCATCGTCAAAGGTGATAAAACCTTCATTTTGCCTGCCGACCTAGCAAGAACTCTCAACCTCTATCTAGTTAAGGAATCAAAAAACAAAATTGAAACACAATTGCCGACGGGAGAAACAATAGGTTTCCGCATAACCAATAAATCTGAAAAAATAAAGACGGAAGGAATGAAGGTCAATTACCAAGCAAAACTCACCGTTTCTTTTGTGGAGGCACAACTTGTGGACGGACAAGATATAATAACCTGCTCATCCGATACTGTTATTCAAGCCGCCTCCGCTTTGGAAAAAGAACTTGAAAATGCACTTATGGAGTGTTTTAGAATATCCAAAGAAGAAGATATGGATTTTTTGATGTTGCAAAACGAAGTGTATAAAAAACTCGGTATATCTTTAAAAGAGGACAGTTTTCAAGATATCGACTTTAGCGCAAAATTTGAAATTAAAGTCAAAGAAAACAATTAGCATCTTTGGGTAAACAGCATTGTAAAACGCTATCATAAAGTCAAGCGACAACAAACGCGTTCAGTGTATTTCAAAATTGAATCTAATCAATCGCAAAAGATACTCGCTTCGTATTTATATCCTTGTCTATCACCGCCGGCAGCCGCGCGTCATACAATAAGACGAGGTGGAATTATGGAATATCTGCTCCCCGATGAAGACACACTAAAAGTTATGGCGGCAGAATATGGAAAATTAAAACAGTGCTCTAATGCCACGTCCGCGCTTTCTGCCGAGCCCAATAATACCGCTCTGTCAGGTGAAACAAACACCCAAAGCCTACATACTTCTACGGACACATTGGTGCTTTACTTTGCTCTGCTTTTGGGATATAATTTAGGTTATGGAACTGCAATTTCTAACGCCGACAGAGGTATGGGAGGGGTTCAACCCTGTCAAGGACCCGACCGAGACCTCGATAATTTCTTCTTCAGAAAAAGATAACACCGTAGAAGAGGAAGTGTTTTTTACCTCAGAAACAACCGCGAGCGGGAAATTGCGTGTATATGTTAAAATTTGGTACGACCGACGTTGGAAAGACGACAGGCCCGTAGTTATTGTCATTCCGTCCTTACTTATTCAAAAAGATTATTCTTCACTTATCGGCGGGCTTATGTCGGAAGGGTATGTGGTTGCGCTTTTAGACTATGCCGGATTCAATTCGGACGGTCCCGCCCGCACCTCATTGCCTGCCTGTTATTCTTTTACAGCCTATCCCGAATGCAATGATAATCTTTTTGCTCTGGATGGCGACGCCCGCTCCACTCCGTGGTTTATTTGGAGCAAAATAGTCCGTCGCACCATAACAATGCTTTCTGAAAATCACCCCGTGGACTCAAGCCGCATTGCACTTATGGGTATCGGCGAAGGTGCGCAAATCGGTTGGATTACCGCCGGCATGGACGGCAGAGTGACTTCGCTTATAGCAATAAACGGCGGAGGTTATCTTTGGAGGACGGGCACTCCTCGCTTTATTGGAAACAACTTCCCTGAAAACGATTCTGAACGAGTGTTTTCAACGGGAGTAGGCGCGGAAACTTATGCGCGTTTTATACCTTGTCCCGTGTGCTATGCCGTTTCTTCAAATTCTGAGTACGCCGACGTAGACCGCGCCGGAGATATAATATCGCTGGTGCCGGCAGAATCAAAAGCACTGATGATAAGCAAGAGTTCCTCTTTCCAAATCACTCGTGCCACTTTCAACAGTATTCTCAAATGGATGCAGAACAATTTTGCCCACAACGCAGAACCGTCGGAGATACCCTCCTTATATTTTGAACAAATCGAAGGGCGACTGTATTTGAAACTTAAAACAGAGAAAACCGTCAACAACATGTCTGTGTACGTTTCCTACGGCGAGCCTATTCCTGCACTGCGTCTTTGGAAAGACTCAAGCGTGGGACAAAAAGTCGGCAAACATGAATACACCTTTTCCGTCCCCGTTTTCGACTGCGGCGAACTTGTAGTGGCATATGCTGAAATAAACGGAACGGACGGCATAACCGTGTGCTCTCCGGTGATTGGCATAATACCGTCAAAAATCGGCGTACATGTTGCCGAGGCATCTCGTGATGCCCAAACCAGAATTGTCTACAACGGCACTATGGGAACGGGCTTTTTCACCGCCGTTACAGATGAGCTGCTCCTAGAAGACGGTCTGGTGGTTACAAAAGACGGCCCCTTTGAAATAAAAGGCGTATGCACCCTAAAGGGCGACCTTGTGTTCAACCGTAGCGCAAACGAAACTTTTTCACAAGAGCGCGACGCCGTTTTCCGCTTTGACGCTTATTCTCCTACCGAAGCAACCGTCACAATAAAATGCACAATGACAAAAGACCGTCGCAATTATCTTGCCACAGTCAAACTCGACGGCGGAGAATTTTGGCAAAAGATCAACTTGACGGCGTCCGATTTTAAGTGCGCCGACGGCAAAACCTTAAGTGTTTTTTCCGACAGCAAACGCTGCGTTTTTTCGGGTGCTCAAGATGTGTTGTTTAACAATATGTTGTGGATATGATTCAATTTAAAGCATAGAATATCGAGATGACAGAAGATAACGATATAAAAACAGCTCCATACGAAGACAAAATTTTCGACAAACCGCGCGCCAGATACAAACGCAGACTGACGGCGACTGTTTCTGTTGTGCTTGTCATTGTTTTGGCAGTAATATGCGCCCTTATCGTAAAGTCATGCGGAGTTTTTGATTCGTACATCGTAGACGGCTCGTCAATGTACCCCACCCTAAACGGCGGCAGTGACGATCTGTACGACGGCGATACTCTCTACCTTGATTGTGTGGCAAAGATAAAACGTAACGACATCATCGTCTTTCATTGGGATTGGAACGGAAACGACAAAGAACTTGTGAAAAGAGTTATCGGCGTCGGCGGCGACAAGGTGGAAATCTACGGTGGAATCGTCTATCTCAACGGCACCGCTTTAAAAGAAGATTATGCAGTGGGTCAAACTTACAATTTGTATGACGGCGATTTGTCTGCATTGGATGCGACGGTGCCGGACGGATATATCTTTTGTCTGGGCGACAACCGCGAACACAGCAGTGACAGCCGTGAACCTTCAATTGGTTTTGTGCCGCTTGAAAAAGTGGTGGGAAAGTGTTTTATGATTGTGTCCTCTGACGGACGTTTACGCTTGCCAAAATAACTGTTTACCAAAACCAAACTACCGCGTAAGCATTTTTAATTCTTGCGAGTGCGGGTTCGCTCTCGCTCGGGGTTATTTCGCAACTTCTTAATGAGTGAGTGGCGACTCTTCGACTGCGCTCAGAGTGACAAGATGCGGTGGGATTTATTTTAAATTCAAAATTATATTTGCGCAAATAACAAAAAAAGGACTTTATGGTCCTTTTTTGTTATGTTAAATGCTTTTTTGTGATATTATTTGTACAATCTTGAAAGTCGTTTCTGCCAGGACTTTATTGCCTGTTCATTATAAACGCGCGGGATATTTTTGCCTATGCGTTGTGCTTTATTGCACTTTGATAACATATTGTTCATTTTCAAAAGCAAATAAATTTTCTTTGGTCCAACGGCAAATACTTTTTTCAAAGCCATTTTGGGGGTTATTTTGACAAGGTGCCCCGATGCCACTTTTCTTAGGTCATCGTTTGTTAATACTTTGCTGCCAAACAACCAGTTGACAAGTTCGTCATCAAGTGAGAGCATCCAACGCTTAAGTATATCTATGCCGCAATGCTCGGCGAATTCTCTATAGCACATTACCTGATATTTCCAAAGGCTTGCGGCTGTAAACAATTTGTCGCTTTTTATGCCGTTGGATAATCTTTTGCCCACTGCCTCGCCCAAAAAATCACCTGCCAACATACTAGACGCAATGCCAGACCCTAAAAGCGGTATGGTCAAAAATGCCGCATCGCCGATGAGCGCATAACCGCTCGCCACCATTTTCGTTATGGGATAGCGTACGGGAATGGTGGTCATATAGCCGCCTCTGATTATTTCGTCGCCGATAATAGGATTGTTCTTTTTCAAATCTTGAAGCGCCAATCTTACAGTTTCGGCTGTCATTTTTCCGACTCTGCCGATAAGAACGTTGACAAGCGAAGGGTCATTGTCAATTATCGACCAAGATATACCCGGTTCACCCAAGTGTTTCATATAAACTTTGTTTGTGTACTTGGGATCAGGGGAGCCAACTTTACGACTGTAAAACGCGCGATATGCTGTGAAAAGTTCGTTTTCTTTTGGCATTTGTTGAATGCCAAACTCGTCGGGGAGTTTGGCGCGAAGAGGCGAGAGCGCACCAAGAGAGTCGACAAGTAAATCTGCGTGAATTTCTTTTCCGTCTATAATTGCGCCCTTTACGCTTCCGTCAATAATAATCGGGGCCTCGACGGTGACTCCAAAAACAAAAGCCGCTCCGCTTTTAACGGCGCGATTATATAGCATTTCATTTAACGGTCTGCGTTCAATGGATAAATCGGGATCGGTTTCGTCCTGTTGAAATTCTCTAATTTCTTTCTCAAACGGCGAACAAAACGTCCAAGAGCGTTTTAAAAAATGCTCCGTCGGAATTTCCATACCGAGGCGGCGAAAAACTTTGGGAGAAACGTCGTCGTGCCAGTCGTAACGCATATCGTTAAGCGACGGCGATTTTTCGTAAACTGTGACTTCAAATCCCAGTTTGCTCAACTTTTCAGCGGCAACCATACCACCGATTCCCGCACCTGCTATTATGATTTTCATTTTTCACTCCAAGACAAATTATAGCCTAATATTGCGAATGCCATTCTGCTGTTATTACGCAGCCGAAGAATCGCTGTGTATTTTGGTTGTGTTTTGCTCTGCGGCAAAGTTAAGAACTTTACTGTTCAACCCTAGTCTTGTCACTATATTGTATTCACCGCAGAGTGTATTAGAATTTTTACGTTCATAGAAAGGATTCACACCGATTTATGAGCGTTATTCGTGCGCTCTTTTCTATTAAGCATCAATAAAACAGCCGACAAATATCGCCGTTTTTAGCCGCCGGAGGAGGGGGAGAGGAACAATACCTCGTCTCCATCGTTAAGTTTTGTGCGGAATCTTTTCAGTTTGTCGATATTTATTTCGTTGACAAAAATCAGATATTGTTTGGCGTCGGATTTCGGAATACCCGTCATCTTTGCCATTTTCTGCACCAGTTCTTTGACGGAGGCCGCTTCGATTTGAAATGCCTTTTTGTCAAAGTTTATTCTTGCCATTCCAAATAATCTCACGTTTACCATCACACCAAACCCTCCAGTTTCAATTTTTTCAAAGTTTTGGCGGTGGGAATGCCGTCTTCAGTCCAGCCTCTTGTCTTATAATATTTCTTTTTGAGTGCTTCAAGCGGTACTTTGCTATTTGAATTGGACATAATTTGCAGTTCTTGAGTTAATCGCTTTGGCAGAGTGTCGTCCTTTGCGGAAACGCCCAACTTGACGTCTATCATACGTTCCAAATTATATCCTCTTTCACCGGTTGCCAGAAAATTGCCAAATTTGAATTTCATACCGGTTGCGGCAGAAATTGCCGCAGGATGCGGAAGCATACTGCACGGCATTTGAATGGCAAGCAGTGGCGCGATTTTAAGAAGCAACCCAACGATTGCGCCAATCTTTGTCGCTGCAAAGTTTACAACGCGCGTAATCACACTATGAGGCTTTTTGAGCAGAATCTTTGGGAAAAACGCATACGCGGTGAACAAGCAGTTGCCACCCGCCGAAATAGCTTCCATAAGATTTTGGAACATTGCGGTCAGTTGTGCCTTGCTGCCCTTTGTGTGCTGATTGACAGAAAGTCCAAGACCTTCCATCAACACCATATAGCCGGCGTTTAGGTGACAGCCGCCGCGGTTTGCCACCGCATAGCCAAGACCCTGTCCGACTGCGCTGCGCGGTTCGTACGCGGCCAGTTCCATTCCTTTGGAGTTGATTGCAAAGTCTGTGCCGCCGTATTTTTGGGCAAGACGTTTGCTGCCTTCGGCAAGGTCGTTTCCTGCGCCGCGGCGATGAGCGATGTCGTCCAAAACTTGAGATATATTGTCAATTTTGCCATAAGTCAAGCCGCTGTGCCAAAGACCCTTTTCGTCGAGTTCAAGTGCGAAAGCAATAGTACCGCCGCAGGAAATAGTATCCATGCCCAACTCGTCTATCTCATAGTTCCACTTAATTATTTCGCCGAGGTCGTTATTTCGGCAGTTGCCTCCCATAAGTCCCATAATTTCGACTTCGGGGCCTTTGACGTCCTTTCCTTCGATATTGACAACACGCGTGCATTGTATCGGGCAAGATACGCAGCCGGTATTTCTCACCAGATATTTTTCTTTGAGCTTTTCGCCTGAAATGTCCTCAAACTGCTCGTATTTGCCGGCGCGAAAATTGTTTGTCGCCAATATACTTTTAGCGTGCATAGGCGCGACAAGGGCGGCGGTGCCTAGTTGAGGAAGTTGCACGCCCGTTGTGGGATGCGATTTCAGCCTTTCAGTCCAGGCTTTGTTTATTTCCATCAGTTTGTCTTTGTCGTACGCTTCGACGGGATTGTTTCCCAAGCAGAATAAGGCCTTGAGATTTTTTGAGCCGAAGACCGCGCCCACGCCGCCTCTGCCCGCCGCGCGCTCGTCGGAAATTACGCAAGCGTAGCGCACCAAGTTTTCTCCCGCGGGTCCGATTACGAATTTACCGCCTTTTCCTTCAAGTTCGGCAAGTTTCTCTTGTGTGGCACCCGTTCTTAACCCCCACAATTCGTCGGCGTTTTTAAAAGTGACTTTGTTGTTTTCGTCAATACGAAGATAAGTGCGTTCATCGGCTTTTCCTGTGATAATCAGTCCGTCATAGCCTGCACGTTTGAGATTAAGCGCAAAAGTACCGCCGCAGTTGGACGAAGTATAAAGCCCCGTAAGCGGCGAAATTGTGGAAACGTTGAAACGTGACGTGCAAGGGCTTCCCATCGAAGTCAAAGGACCGGAAGTGATGATTATCGGATTATATGGCGAATAAGGGTCAAAATCCTTGCCAAAGTTTGGTATTTTTTTTATAAGTTCGGCCATGATGCGGGCCGCCATAATTTTACCGCCCAAAAACAATTTTCTGTCTTCGTCGCTCACATCGAACTCATCAATCTTTTTTTCAGTTAGATCAACGGTGAGAATCTTTCCTGTGTATGCACCTAATGCGGTTGACATATTTTCCTCCAAAAGGTTACGGGGGCGAGTCCGTACACGGTTATTATATAACGCGCGCGCGCTTATTGCAAGCCATTATTTTGGCATAAAATCCGCCAAACACTGCGGTTTTGAACGGTATATTTTGGATTTATGCCGCCTTTTCATAATTTATAAAAGCGAATCTGAGGAAGTCGGAAGATAATAGAAAATAAAAAACGACACATTGGCATACCCCACGCTATCACTAATTCGGCACAAATCCGTTAGTGATAGTGTGGGGACCCCGTTGCCGTGCCGTTTTATCAGTTTTGTCAATTCTTATATGAGATGGATTTTTGTGCCTTTTGATTGTTCTAAAGCGGCAAATCGCCCTATTCTATGACAACGCCGTCTTTAGTGTCGCGCAAGGCATAGCCTTGAGCCGTTATTTTATTTCTCAGTTCGTCCGCAAGCGCCCAGTTCTTGTCCTTTTTCGCTTGAGTTCGTTTTGCAGAGAGTTCAAGCACTTCGGCGGGAATTTCTTTTTTCTGTTTTGCTTCGTAATATTTTACAAACTCCGCAGGATCTGCCTTGAAAAAACCCAGTAGGCCGTAGGTGTTTTTTATTGCCGCGATTTTATCGAGCGCGGAGAGGTCGTTTGCAACAACTTCTGCTTTTATCTTTTTGAAATATCCAAAAAGGTCTGCAAGTGCTTTCGCCGTATTGAAATCGTCGTCCATACTTTCATTGAATGCGAAATCGATTTCCTGCGCCATTGCCTTATCGCCCGCTTTATCGCCAAACGTATTTTTTGCATTAAGTAACACGGAATAAAATCCGTACATATGTTTGTCTGCTTCGGGGAAAAGGTCTTCGGTGACGTTTATATCCCCGCGGTAATTTGTTTGCAGCAGAGCAAATTTGATTGTTTCGGGAGCGTAAGAGTCAAGAAGATCGTTAAGCAGCAAACTGTTGCCGAGCGATTTGGACATCTTTTGTCCGTTGACTTTTATAAGCCCGTTGTGAATCCAGTACTTTGCAAATCGTTTGCCCGTCAGCGATTCCGTTTGTGCGATTTCGTTTTCATGGTGCGGAAAAATCAAATCTCTGCCGCCGCCGTGAATGTCAATCTGCTCGCCAAACGCTTCCATATTCATTGCAGAACACTCTATATGCCAACCCGGACGTCCTTTACCCCAAGGCGATTCCCAAAAAGGTTCGCCTTCTTTTGCCGATTTCCAAAGAGCAAAATCCAAAGGATTTTGTTTGTTCTCTTCGTTGTCGATTCTCACGCCTTCAAACGCATCTTCCAACTTTCTGCCGCTGAGTTGTCCGTATCTTGGGAAACTTTCAACCGCAAAATAAACGTCGCCCTCGGACGTGGGATACGCGTGACCTTTTTCAATGAGTTTTTGTACAAAAGAAACAATCCCATTAATGGTGCAAGTGGCTTTGAGCCATATATCGGGATCGTCCACTTGAAGACGGCGCATTTCCGAATCAATTTTTTCAATCATCATTGAGGCGTACTTATCCGCAGGAATGCCCGTTTGATTGGATTTTGCGATTATCTTGTCATCCACGTCGGTATAATTGCGCGCATAAACGACTTGATAGCCCGATTTTGCTATGTACTTGCGGATAATATCATAAATCAGCGCTTGATAAGCGTGCCCTATGTGCGCTTCGCCGCTGACGGTTATACCGCAGGCGTACATTTTGACTTTTCCTGCTTCAAAAGGGCTAAACTCTTCTTTTTTTCGCGTGAGCGTATTGTATATTTTTAACATAAACGCACCTTAATTATTTGTCTTTTTCAACCGATTCGGACTGTTCGATTTTTTCGATTTCTTCTTTCGGTATATTGTTTTCGTCCAGCGTAATAGAATAACGGCACGAGCGTATACCCGCTTCTTGCTCAAGACGGTATATCCTGTCGTTTAATCTCTTAAATTCTTCCATAATCGGGTCGGGAAGCAAAATTTGGTCCATATCCGCAATTCTCTTGCCTTCCTGTTTGACAACTCTGCCGGGCACTCCTACAACCGTGGAATGAGGAGGAACAGACTTAAGTACGACGCTTCCTGCGCCAATTTTACTGCCCTCGCCGATAACGACAGGCCCCAGCACTTTTGCACCTGCGGACACCATAACACCCTTTTCAAGGGTGGGGTGACGTTTGCCTATGTCTTTGCCCGTGCCGCCCAAGGTTACTCCCTGATATAGCACACATCCGTCGCCGACTTCGGCGGTTTCGCCTATAACAACGCCCGCGCCGTGGTCTATCATCACGCCTTTGCCGATTTTTGCCGCCGGATGGATTTCCACTCCCGTGCGACGTCTGGTGTTGTTGGCAACAATTTTTGACAGCATTTTAAAACCCAAATTCCAAAGCGCGTTGGCATACAAATGCGCACAGAGCGCCTTGTAACCTGCATAGGTCAACCGAACCGACATACGCGTGGTTGCGGCAGGGTCGTTTTCCATTATCTTGTCAAGATAGGATTTTTTGTAGGATTTTATGTCGTATCCCATACTATTTTTTGTCCTTCTTGTCATCTACATCGATATCGGTATCTGCGCCGTTTTGCGTATCATCTGCCACTTCTTTCTTTTCGGGATTTGGAGGCAACTCGATTTGGGGCGTGGTCGGATCGTCGAAAAGTTTATCTATTTCTTCTCCGTAAATGGTTTCCTTCTCATAGAGAAGACGAACCATGGCTTCCAGAATGCCGCGGTTGGCTTTTATGGTGTCGAGGGCAACTTCATACTGCTCGTCGAGAATGACTTTGACTTCTTGGTCGATTAAGGCCGCGATTTCGTCGCTGTAATTGAGTTGCGTTTGGTAATCTCTGCCCAAAAACACCTCTTCGCTGGAGCCTAAAAACATATTGCCGAGAGCCTTTGACATGCCCCACTCCGTCACCATCTTTCTTGCGACTTTGCTTGCGCGCTGTATGTCGTTGCTTGCGCCGGTTGAAACGTCTTTTATGACGATTTCTTCAGCCGCTCTGCCGCCAAGCAGCATGGCTATTTGGTCGAGCAACTGCTGTTTGGTCATATGGTTGTTGTCATTGTCGGGAAGGGTTATCGTATACCCTGCCGCTGCGCCTCTTGGGATTATGCTCACTTCATACACAGTTTCGCAATTTTTAAGGCTTTTTGCGATGATAGCGTGGCCGCTTTCGTGGTATGCGGTGATGCGCTTGTCGGATTCCGTGATAATCCTGCTCTTTTTTGCGGGTCCTGCGATAACTTTATTTATCGCCTCGGTGATATCGTGGTGATTTATCTGTTTGCGGTCGTCGCGCGCAGTGAGTATTGCCGCTTCGTTGAGCATATTTTCAATGTCGGCGCCGGTAAATCCCGCCGTCAGTCTTGCGATTTTTTTGAAATTGACGTCGGCGGCAAGCGGTTTGTTGCGGCTGTGGACTTTCATTATGTCTTCTCTGCCCTTGACGTCCGGTATGTTGACAAATACCTGACGGTCAAATCTGCCCGGTCGCATAAGTGCGGGGTCGAGAATGTCCGCACGGTTAGTCGCCGCCATTACGATTATACTGTCGTTTGTTTCAAAGCCGTCCATTTGTACGAGCAGCTGATTGAGCGTCTGCTCTCTCTCGTCGTTGCCGCCGCCTAAACCCGCGCCTCTTTGACGACCGACTGCGTCGATTTCGTCAATAAATACTATGCAGGGCATATTGCGTTTTGCCTGATCAAACAAATCTCTCACGCGCGACGCGCCGACGCCTACAAACATTTCGACAAAGTCGGAGCCTGAAATTGAAAAGAACGGAACATTTGCTTCTCCTGCAACTGCTTTTGCAAACAGAGTTTTTCCTGTTCCCGGAGGTCCGACGAGCAGCACTCCCTTGGGAATTCTTGCGCCAATTTGAGTGAATTTTTGCGGATCTTTCAAAAAATCAACGATTTCTTTCAGTT
>CAYIYN010000030.1:0-15666 GCA_964367645.1 uncultured Bacteroidaceae bacterium | reverse complement strand
ATTATAATACATATCTTTTGTTAATTCAAGGTTAAAAATGGCAAAAACAGGATATTTTTGGAGGTTGAAGCCTGCGATTAATGTGTTTTACAGTTTTTTCGACTCAAATCCTCAAAATTTACATTTTGCTTGATAAAGACGCGTCAAAAGCCTATAATAATCACATCAACGGCTATGGTGACGGTATGGACATCGAAAAGACAATAAATGAAAGAGTAGAATGGATAAAAAAAATTCTAAATGAAAGCGGTGCAAAGGGCATAATCTACGGAAACAGCGGCGGCAAAGACTGCACTTTGGTATCCGCTCTGTGCAAAAAAGCAACCGAAAACGTTTTGGGAGTTATTATGCCTTGTCAATCGTCGGTTAATTACGGCAGCGACCGCAACGACGCCTTAGCCGCGGGAAAGGCTTTTGGAATTGAACAAATTGAAGTTGACCTTTCGGCTTCCAAACAGGCTTTGCTTGACGTTTTGGGGGGCGAAATAGAAAACAATAAAGCCTCCGATTACAATGCTAAAATGGCACTCATAAACATAAATCCCCGCCTTAGAATGCTTGTTTTGTATGCCTTGGGGCAGTCAAAAGGCTATCTTGTCGCAGGCACGGGAAACCTATCGGAAGCCACGATGGGATATTTCACAAAATGGGGTGACGGCGCGTACGATTTCAATCCTATTGCGGACCTAACCGTTGAAGAAGTTTATGAACTTTTGCGATATCTGAATGCTCCGTCAAACATCGTTAAAAAAGCCCCTTCGGCAGGTTTGTACGAAGGTCAAACCGATGAGCAAGATCTCGGAATCACCTATAAAGAAGTGGGTGATTATCTGAAAGGCAAAAAAGTTTCTTTGAAAATTCAATCAACAATCGAAAAAGCCAAAACAATAAATGCTCATAAACTCAAAATGCCGTTGAAATTCGGTATTGACGACTAAAATTTTTCCGAAAAAGTTATCCATATTTCGATATTATAAACGGCTCGATTTTGCCATTTATTTTGACGTTAAAATTTTTCAATTTTTTCCTTATAAAATGTTGTTTAAATATGGATACATTGGGTTGATTTAGCAACTTTTGTGTGTTAAGATGTTAAAGCTATCGCATATTGTTTATGATTTATGTTATAAATGACTAATGCGGTAGCCTAAATTATATTACCGTCCGACTTTGCTAAAGCATAGAAGGAAAATTTGGAGGAAATATGTCAAAGATCAATCTGACCACGGTGGCGTTCAAAGGTACTGCCGAACAAGAGAAAGAACTCCGCACGATGCTCGCCAACCTCAAAGGTGTGCCCGGCTCCACTATGCCGGCACTGCAACAGGCTCAGGAAATTTATGGTTATCTTCCCATCGAAGTCCAAAAAATCGTGTCGGAAGAACTTGGCGTTTCTTTGGAAGACGTATTCGGTGTCGCCACTTTTTATAGCTGGTTTTCGCTGAACCCCGTCGGTGAACACTCGGTTTCCGTTTGCCTTGGCACAGCGTGCTACGTCAAAGGCAGCGGCGAAATTTTTGAAAAAGTAAAAGCAGAGCTTAAACTGCCAAACGGCGGCACGACTGCCGACGGCAAATTCTCTGTCAACGCAACTCGCTGCATCGGATGCTGCGGTCTTGCTCCCGTCATGGTAATAGGCGACGATACATACGGCAAGATGACAACGGACAGAGTGCCGGAAATTATAGCAAAATACCGTTAAAAGGTCATTTACTGGAGAAAAAATGAAAATTTCAGAAATCGCACAGGTCGTTGACGGTAGTATTATATGTACAGCCGAGAAAGCAAACGAAGAAGTCAAATCTGCGTTTGCCTCCGATATGATGAGTGACGTTTTGGCATTTGTGGCAGATCAAGGTTTGCTTTTAACAGGTCTGACAAATCCGCAGGTCGTGCGCACTGCCGTTATGATGGATATTGATTGCATCGTTATAGTACGCGGCAAAAAGCCCGACAAAGTCATTATCGACATAGCGCGTGAAAATGACATCGTACTGATAACAACGGCATTGGGTATGTTTGAAAGTTCAGGCAGGTTGTTTGCCGCAGGCTTGAAAGCATAACTATGGCGCAGTTCATACATCAGGAGTACTTTGTCGCAGGAAACAATTTTTCCTCGGCAGGCAGCGCTTCGGAAGCCGTCAAAGCAACGCTCAAGAAGATGGGTGTTAAGTCTGCGGACATACGGCGGGTTGCCATAGCAATGTACGAAGGCGAAATAAATATGGTCATTCACGCCGGAGGAGGCGTTGCAATCACCGATATATATTACGACCATATCGACATTGTTTTATCCGACAAAGGCAAGGGAATAGAAGACGTTGAACTTGCTATGACACCGGGCTATTCCACCGCGCCGGAAGATGTGCGCGCACTGGGTTTCGGCGCAGGAATGGGATTGCCGAACATGAAAAAATACACCGACGAGTTTGTTATTCAAAGCACCGTCGGTTTGGGCACTACAATAAGAATGAGAGTTTACTTCGATTGAAAGTGAACCAAGGACAAGATGGAAAAGACAAAACGCAAAATCAGATGCGTGCTTGACGAAAAGGCATTACATACGGTTATGCTCGACCCTGAAAAATGCAAGGGCTGCGTGACTTGTATGCGCCGTTGTCCGACAGAGGCAATTCGGGTGCGTGACGGAAAGGCGAGCGTTGATTACGAGCGCTGTATCGGTTGCGGCGAATGTGTCCGTTTGTGTCCGCATCATGCAAAACTTCCATCTCACGACTCTTGGGACAGTTTGAACGATTTCAAATATAAAATTGTTCTTCCTGCACCCTCTCTTTACGGACAGTTCAACAATCTTGACAGCGTGGACTACGTCACAAACGGTCTTTTGGCACTTGGCTTCAACGAGGTTTACGACGTTGGCAAAGCTGCCGAATATATAACCGGCGTCACCAAAATACTTTTGGACCAAAACGCTATCAAAAAACCGATTATATCAACTGCTTGTCCCGCTATTGTGGAACTTATTATGATGAAATACCACAATTTAACGGATAATCTTTTGCCTGTGATTGCACCTGTCGACCTTGCGGCAAAACTCGCAAGAGAAAAGGCTATTGCAAAGGGAATAAAAAAAGAAGATATCGGAGTTTATTTTATATCACCGTGCCCCGCAAAAGTTTTTGCAATCAAAATGGGTATCGGCGTCAACTATCCGTACGTTGACAGAGTGCTGTCCGTTTCGGACGCATATATGCGCCTCGTGCCGGCAATGAATAATTTGAAAGATATTCAGCCTTTGAGCAAAATGAACTCAATGGGCTTGGGCTGGGGTGTTTCAAGAGGTGAAGCCAACGCTACATTCCGCGACAAGACCATAGCGGCGGACGGCGTGGAAAACTGTGTTGACATTCTTGAATCGCTTGAGGACGGAAACCTTTCGGATATTGAATTTATCGAACTGAACGCTTGCACGAGCGGATGTGTCGGCGGTGTTATGAATGTTGAAAACCCTTTCGTAGCGCGCAGCAGAATGCATTCACTTATGCGCAAGTTGCCATCAAATCCCACACAACTTGCCGATTTGGGTAAGGGTTTGGATTATTATATGTGGGAACTCAATCCAATGGTTAAAGACGTTTTTGTGTTGGATTCGGATCGCATCAGCGCGATGAACAAACTGATAGAAATCGAAGGTACAATGGCAAATCTGCCACTTGTGGACTGCGGCCTTTGCGGAGCGCCGAGTTGCCGCGCTTTTGCCGAAGATTTGGTGACGGGTGTAATAAACAAAGATACAAAATGTCTACGTCTTGTCGAAGACGAGAAGAGGAAGAAGAAATGACCGTAAGCAGCCTTGCCTCACTCATAAACGCAAGAAGCATAAATCTTTCGGAGCCGGACAGAAAAGTCACTTCCGGCTATGCGGGAGATTTCTTAAGTTTTGTGATGGGCAAAGCACCTTCCGACTGCGTGTGGTTCACTGTTATGAACAACGTCAACGTCTGCGCCGTTGCAACGCTGGCTGAAGTGTCCGCGGTTGTCTTGTGCGAAGGCGTGCAGCCTGACGAAAATCTGCTGAATAAAGTGAAAACGCAAAATGTCAATCTGCTGGTTACCGACCTAGACATTTACAGTGCCGCAGTGCGCGTTTCGGGCGAACTGAAATGAAATTTCGCTACGACCTGCACATACATTCGGCGCTCTCGCCGTGCGCAGACAACGAAATGACTCCCGCCACAATAGTCGGACAGGCAAAACTAAGCGGGCTGGACTTTGTTGCGATTGCCGACCACAATTCCATCTTAAACGTGGAAGTGGCGCTAAAAGCGGGAGAGGCATACGACATTATCGTTGTGCCGGCAATAGAATTGCAGACAAACGAGGATATACATCTGCTGTGTTTGTTCCCCACATACGCCGCGCTCAAATCGTTTTATGACAGCATTGAGTTCCCGACGCGCTTAAACCGCGAGGAAATCTTCGGTGAACAGCTGATAATCGACGAGGACGACAACGTAGTGGGAAAAGAAGATACGATGCTTTTGGACAGTGCGGACATATCTTCGGAGGCGGTTCCATTGCTTGTAAAAAAGTATGGCGGTGTGGCGATACCCGCTCACATTGACAGAGAGGGCAACAGCATGCTCGCAATTCTAGGCGACATAACCGAAAACTTCAAAGTTGTGGAACTGTCAACAAAGGCGACTGAGGAGCAGATTGATTTTTGGAGTAAACGTTTCAAAATCATAGTGGACAGCGATTCGCACACTCTTGAAACAATATCAAATCAATCTGAAATCGATTTGCCTAACCGTAGCGTTGAAGCCCTGATTTGCGCATTGAGGTAACGAAATGCGAGAACTGGCACTGAATATACTGGACATTGTTGAAAACTCCGTAAAAGCCAAAGCGTCGATAGTTAACATTGACGTCATCGCAAAGGGTAATATACTCACCATCATCATAGCCGACGACGGTTTGGGCATGGATGAGGAGTTTTTGAAGAAAGTGGAAGACCCTTTTACCACAACCCGCACGACGAGAAAAGTCGGAATGGGCGTGCCGCTCTTCAAAATGGCGGCCCAAATGGCGGGAGGCACTTTTGACATCAATTCAAAAAAGGGCGTCGGAACAACGGTGACGGCAACCTTTGAGATAGACAACGTTGACAGAGCGCCTTTGGGCGATTTGTCGGATACTATGGTCACTCTTATCAGTGACGAAGTATCCACGGAATACGTCTTGAAAGTCAGCGTCGAAGATGAAATCTTTGTTTTCGACACAAGAGAACTTAAAGAACAACTGGACGGTGTGTCCGTCTGTGAACCTGAAATCTTACTTTTTGTAAGGCAAATGATAAAAGAAAATATAAAACAAATTGGAGGAGCAAGATTATGAAGTCTATCGCCGATATAAAGGCTATTAGAGACAAGATGCAGTCTGAAATTATTTTGCGCGACAATTCAACGGAAAATGAAACCCGCGTAGTTGTCGGCATGGCTACCTGCGGCATTTCAGCCGGTGCGCGTCCTGTCTACAACTCTCTCATTGACGAAGTTGCAAAAAGGCAACTTAAAAACGTGAAAGTGACAAGAAGCGGATGTCTGGGTATGTGCAAACTCGAACCCATTGTCGAAGTTTTTGTCCCCGGACAAGAAAAGGTCACCTATGTCCACGTCGATGCGGAGAAAGCGAAGAATATAATCGCCAACCATATCGTTAACGGTAACATTTGTGCCGATTATCTTATAATCAACGAATAAACACGGAGGAATCATTATGTTTAGAAGTCACATACTTATCTGCGGCGGAACAGGTTGCACAAGCAATCAAAGCCCTGCGGTAAAAACAGAGTTTGAAAAACTCCTCAAAGAAAAAGGACTTGAACAAGACGTGCAAGTCGTGACGACTGGTTGCTTTGGTCTATGTGCTAACGGTCCTCTTTGCGTTGTCTATCCAGAGGGCACATATTATGCAAACATGAAGCCTTCCGACGTAAAAGAAATTGTTGAAGAACACATCATCAAGGGTCGTATCGTCACCCATTTGCTCCTTAAAGAACACGGAAAAGACGAGGGCACCGTCATGGCGCTCAGCGACACCAATTTCTATAAAAAACAAACGAGGGTTGCGCTTCGTCTTTGCGGCGTAATCAACCCCGAAGAAATCGACGAATACATAGCCTACGACGGATATCAGGCACTCATCAAGGTTTTGACCACAATGCAACCGCAGGAAGTCATCGAAGTAATAAAAGCAAGCGGACTTCGCGGAAGAGGCGGCGCAGGTTTTCCGACAGGATTGAAATGGCAGTTCTGCCGTAACGCAGTCGGCGATGTCAAATATGTGTGCTGCAACGCCGACGAAGGCGACCCCGGTGCGTTTATGGACAGAAGCGTACTTGAAGGCGATCCTCACGCAGTGCTTGAAGCAATGGCTATAGCCGGATACGCAATCGGCTCTGCTCACGGCTTTATTTATGTCAGAGCGGAATATCCTATTGCGGTGCAACGCTTAAGGATTGCACTTGAACAAGCAAAAGAATACGGGCTTCTCGGCAAGAATATATTGGGAACCGGCTTTGATTTTGACCTCGAAATCCGCCTTGGTTCCGGCGCATTCGTATGCGGCGAAGAAACCGCTCTTATGACCTCGATAGAAGGCAAGCGCGGCGAGCCTCGTCCCCGTCCTCCGTTCCCCGCAAACAAAGGATTGTTTGACAAACCTACCATTCTTAACAACGTTGAAACTTATGCAAACGTCTGCCAAATCATAATTAAAGGTGCTGAATGGTTCTCGTCTATGGGCACAGAAAAATCCAAGGGAACAAAAGTTTTCGCGCTCGGTGGCAAAATCAACAACACCGGCCTTGTGGAAATTCCTATGGGCACACCCTTGAAAGAAATCATCTATGATATCGGCGGCGGCGTACCAAACGGCAAGGAACTCAAAGCCGTGCAAACCGGCGGTCCTTCAGGCGGCTGCATACCCGCAAGTCTTATAGATACGCCCGTGGACTATGAGTCTTTGGCTTCAATCGGCTGCATTATCGGTTCCGGCGGTATGATTGTTATGGACGAAGACAACTGCATGGTTGACATTGCAAAGTTCTTCTTGGAATTCACCGTTGACGAAAGTTGCGGAAAATGCACACCTTGCCGTATCGGCAACCGCAGGCTTCTTGAATATCTTGAAAAAGTCACAAACGGCACCGCGACAGTCGAAGATCTTGACGCAATGGAGAAACTTTGCTATTACATCAAGGCAAATTCTCTGTGCGCACTCGGACAAACCGCGCCCAACCCCGTGCTTTCAACAATAAAGTATTTCCGCGACGAATACTTGACCCACATTGTGGACAAGAAGTGCCCCTGCCACGTTTGCAAAGGACTTGTTACATTCAGCATAAACGACGCATGCAAAGGTTGCACAATATGTGCAAGACATTGCCCGGTAGGAGCTATAACCGGCAAGGTCAAAGAAAAGCACGTCATCGACTCTGCAAAGTGCATCAAGTGCGGGCTGTGCAAGGATAACTGCAAATTCGGCGCAATCGTAAAGGAATAATGAGGTGAATACTATGGCTAAAATTAAAGTTAAAATAGACGGCATAAACATCGAAGTGGAAGAGGGTACTACAGTGCTCGACGCTGCGTTTCAAGCAGGCATCAAAATTCCCACTCTTTGCTATCTAAAAGGTATCAACGCCATCGGCGCTTGCCGCATCTGCGTATGCGAAGTGTCCGGAGCAAGAGGACTTGTCGCCGCGTGCGTCTATCCTCTCAACAAAGACCCCCGCTTTGAAGTTATCGAAGTCAAAACAAACACTCCTTATATCCGCGAATGCCGCAAGACCACAGTGGAATTGTTGCTCAGCGACCACAAAAAGGAATGTCTAAGTTGCTCACGCAATGAAAATTGCGAACTTCAGACGCTCAGCAACGAATTTGGCTGCGATGTCCACAAATACGAAGGTGTAAGCATCGAATATCCTATCGATAAATCTTCTCCGTCTATCGTTCGCGACAACAACAAGTGCGTGCTTTGCCGCCGTTGCGTGGCCGCTTGCCGTGACTATCAATCCGTCTCGGTCATCGGACCCAACGCCAGAGGTTTTGACACACATATCGGTTGCGCGTTTGAGATGAATCTCGACCAGACGCCTTGCGTTACCTGCGGACAGTGTATAGTGGCTTGCCCCACCGGCGCGCTTCACGAGAAAGAAGATATCGACGATGTACTCGCCGCTATCGCCGATCCCAAAAAGTACGTCGTCGTCGGCACTGCTCCTTCCGTCAGAGTCGGACTCGGTGAAGAATTCGGCATGCCTATGGGCAACAACGTCGAAGGTAAAATGGTCGCCGCTCTGCGTCGTCTAGGCTTCAAAGGCGTCTACGACGTCGATTTCACAGCCGACCTTACAATTATGGAAGAGGGAACGGAACTTCTTGGCAGAATCACAAACGGCGGAGTGCTTCCTATGATTTCCACCTGTTCTCCCGCCTGGATTAAGTTCTGCGAACATTATTTCCCGACGGAACTGGATCATCTGTCCAGTTGCAAGAGCCCTCAACAGATGTTTGGTGCGGTTTGCAAAACATACCTTGCAAAGAAACTTGGCATAGACCCAAAAGATATGGTGGTTGTTTCCATAATGCCTTGCACGGCGAAGAAGTTTGAAAAAGGCAGAGAAAACCAGAGCGCGGCAGGCGTACCCGATATTGATTACGCATTGACAACTCGTGAACTTGCCAAGATGATAAAACAAATGAACATCTATTTTGACGCGCTTCCCGAAGAAAAATTTGACGCTCCGTTTGGAATCAGTTCTTCCGCAGGCTTGCTCTTCGGCGCAAGCGGCGGCGTTATGGAAGCGGCGCTTCGCACAGTCTATGCGATACTCGCAGGACATGAAGCCCCTTCTCTCGACTTTAAAGAAGTCCGCGGAACCGAGGGCATTAAGGAATCCACATACACCATACCGCTAAAAGACGGCGGAGAAATAAGCGTGAACGTTTGCGCGGCAAGCGGACTTGCCAATGCTCGCAAAATTATGGACGACGTAAAAGCCGGCACAAGCAAATATCACTTTATAGAAATCATGTCCTGCCCGGGCGGTTGCGTCAACGGTGGCGGACAACCTATAAAGAGCGCGTTTGTGCGCAACTTCGGTGATGTTAAAGGCACACGTGCGAAAGCGATTTACGACAATGACAAAGGCAACACTTTACGCACTTCTCATGCAAACCAAGAAATCATCGACCTCTACCAAGAGTTCCTAGGTGAACCAAACAGTCATATCGCGCACGAAGTACTTCACACAAAGTACGCCCCGCGTAAAAACTATTAATTTATCGCCTTTTGGCAGATTAAAAATAGCCGCCCGATTTGGGCGGCTATTTTATTTATAATTAATCAACGTTGAAATTCGGATTGGAAGTAAAGATTGATTAATTGCACATATTCGGCATCAATCAATGTTGAAATTCGGATTGAGGTAAATATTGATTAATTCACATATTCAGGATTAATCAACGTAGAGATTTGGATTGGAAGAATGATTGATTAATTAAGATATTCGGCACCAACGACAAGACGATTATATTCCAAAAAACTTCTATCTTGTCTTCACAGGCTGAGAGCGGACTAAAATTCAAAAGGATTGTCGTCTTTCTCATTTTTTACGGTTGTGCCGTAGATTGTGTCGTCAAACGGATTGTTGCCGCTTGTATCGAAAGTTGCCTTGAACGTGTCGCCAAAATCGTCTTTGTTTACACCGCCGAGAGCGTATGTCAGCGATTTATAATACCTTGACATTGCGCAGTATATATAAGGTGCAACATAGAAAGAGGCCAAACCGCCGGTGATTGCAACCAATAAATACCACCAGAAGAACGAAAGGACCAGCACAAAGAAATCCCAATAATGGCCTTGCATAAGATTTGCGGAGCGCGTCATTGCATCACGCCATTTCGTTTTGGGATGTTCGGCAAATATATATTGCACTTGCGAATATCTGATTGCCAGATATATGCCGGGAACAACCAACAGTACAAGTCCGACTGTTATCAACAAACCGCTTACCAAATAAGCCAAAAATTCTTGCAAGAAGACTTTTGAATCTTTTAAGTCGTCAAAAACCGTCGCCCAAGTGGCAAACTCGCGGTTGATAAACTTCAAATAAAATCTGCTTACACCGACGGTGAGAGAAAAATAAACAACACCGTATGCAATTGACAGACAAATATCAATGATATTAAGCGCCAATGCCAAATCGGTCTTTGCCGTTTTTGTTGCCAGCGTGCCGAAAATGCCCACGGCGTAACCAATCAAAATCAAAATTGAAAGAGGCTGCAGGGCAACGAACAGTCTACCGCGTAGGTCCGCACGCGCATCCATTTTGAGTTTTATTCTGTTCATTTTCATCTCCCTTGCCGCAAAATATCTTGTGCAGTTTAGTGTATTAATATTATACCACAAAATTTCGCCGATAGGCAAAAAATTTAAAAAAACAAAGCGGCTTTTAAAGTTGATATAACGCGCTTTTAAGTTGCTTAGTCAATTTTTATAGAAAAATATCTGATTGTCAATATATAAATAAAAAAGATGCCCGACTTTTGTCGGGCATCAAAATGAATTATTTTAAATATGTTTTACTTTTGGCTGTTAAAAATCCTTGCTTAGACTATTCCTCGTTTTCGTTTTTTTCTTCTGACTTTTCGTCGCCGCAGGAGCAGTCGTCGCCCTCGCTGCCGTCACCGCAGGAGCAGTCATCACCGCAAGTGCAGTCATCGTCATCGATGCCGTCACAAGAGCAAACCTTCTTCTTTTTTTTCAATACCATCAACACGGAAATTGCAGCCGCTGCAGCAACCACGACCGCACCCACAGTCCAAAGTGCTACGCCGAGCACGTAGTTTTCCTTTTCGATGATGAAGGATTTGACAAGTTCTCTTTCTCCGTTGGGTGCGACGATATAAGCGTTCACACTCACAGAGCCGCTGTTTACAATGATTTCACTGAGCGAGCCATACTCGTTGCCGTTTGCGACGAAGAGATATTTGTATCCGATGGGCAGAGTGCTGTTGTCAAAAGCGAAGTCAGTTGAGTTTTCAAAGAATCCTATCGTGATAATGTCACCGCAGCCGCTAAGAGCATTAGTAACTTTGTTCTTTGCGTAATCTTCTATTACGGTGATTGTGCCGTCACTGCCTATGATGTATCCGTTGTAAACGAGGCTATCTCCGCTTACCTTGACATAACCGAAAGTGGGATTGTCAAGAGTATAGGGGATAGAATGGCTGTAATCCAATGCCGCACTGACGTCGGCGTTGTTGTTTTTATAGTCGTAGTACTTTGTGCCGATTGTGCCCAAAGTGACGTACAGCACGCCGTTAACGGGCGCTTGGGCATAGACGTGATCATGACCTGAAAAGACGATATCAACGCCGTTTTCTTCAAAGATAGGCGTCAGTTGCCCTCTCATTTTGGCAACTTCCGAGTCGTTTGCGTGGGAGCCTGTCGAATACAAACTCTTGTGCATTACCACAAATTTCCATTTTGCAGTGCTGTTTTCGAGTGTTGCTTCCATCCAGTCTAATTGCGGCTTTGCAAGTCCTTTTGAGTCTAAGTTGTTGGTGTCAAGCACCACGAAGAGCGCGTTTGCATAATTGAAGGAGTAATAATCCTCGTTTGCCTCGCCGCCTTTATAATTATCGGTGGTGACTGAATCAGGCTGAGTATAGTTGAAGAATTTAGCAAGGGCCTTAGTTTCACTTTCATGATTTCCCGCTGCCATAAACATAGAAGTGTTTGCATAAGTGGAAAGCATGGTGTTGAGTGTATATTGCCAATGATAATAGTTTTTGCCGTTGTCAACCATGTCGCCGCCGTTGATGATAAAGTCATAATTATTTGTCAGGGATGACGAATTGATCGTGTCGAATGCAAACGATGTTTTGTCGTACATACTTTGAATCATGCCTTGAGGGTCTGCCACGGCAAGAAATTCAAATTCGTCGACGGTTGACGGCGCTGCGGTTGTAAACGTGAACGCTTCAACGCCACAGTATTCGTTAAGACAATATGTCCTTGAGTTTATTGTATATCCCGTGATTGAATATTGGTACGTTGTTCCCGGTTCCAAATTGGAAAACGTCACTTTGTGGCGGTTGCGGTAGAGCACGCTGTTGGTGGGTGCATTGGAGCGATCCAAGCAGGTATAATATTTTTCAATGGGATCTCCGCCGTCATTAAATTCGTAATATGTCGCAGAATGTGTTAGGCAAAGAAGTCCCAAATCAATGAGCGGTATATAGGCAGGGGAGGTCAGCGTTTCAATTTTGACGTTTCCGCTTGTGACTTCGCCGTAAAGATTTCCATAATTGGGGTCATTAACGTCCAAGATGTAATCAGATTCTGACGGATCGAATATATTCCAAGATTCGCCGTATGCGTGTATCCATTCCGTATCGCCCGCTTTTCGATAAGAAACGCTTGCAAAAATTTCCTCATCCGTATAAAAATTTAGGTCAAATTCCGTCGTTCCGTTTACAGTGTCAAAGGCGGCGGTGAGATTGCCGGGCATTCTTCCGTTTGCTTGCGTCGCACCCATTAATCCTTCGGTGACAAGAGCACCTTCAAGATAACTCAACTCAATTTCTTCTCCATCCACGCTTATAGTGCCGTATGATTTATAAGGTGCGGTTATGGTAAGCGGTATTGTTGGATCTTTAATGTCCGCTAGGTCGGTAGTGTCATCTGTTGCGAAAGCGAATATTATATTTTTTGCGATACCGCTAAGCCCGACATAGAAACTGTCGGTAAGATAACTGTAAAAAAGATTTGTAATTGCGTCGATAGTGTCGTCACCTTCAAGCGCAACGCTTAAACTGTCGTTCAAAATACCGCTGAGCACAGGGAGCAGTCCGTCAACAACGTCGACAAGCACAAAGTTATCAAGGCTTATGCTGATGTCAAGCACGTTGCCGTCTTTGTCGGTTGCAACACCTGTTTTGCTGTCGAACTTAATGCTTGCGACGACGTTAAGTACGAATCTTATGATGCTGTTCATCTCCCTAACTTCAGTGGATGTGAGGCCGTATTCGCCTTTCGTGAAGTCAAAGTGGTAGGTCAAAAGTGTTTTGAGCAGTGAATCATCGTTGAAATAAAGCGGATTTAGCAACGAGCCGAAAAGGTCGCGTGCAAGTTTGCCGCTGTCGCACTGATTGGATAAATCTCCCATCGCCGCGATAAAGCGCAGACGATAACTTTCGTTATAAGGCGAATTTTCTTGATAAAGCGGATTGTTGGGATCGGTTATACCCTCACTTGACGTCAATAAGGTTGAAATTTCAAGACCGGAGTTGTGAGCCGTCAGGATAAATACAGCCATTTGAGCCAGCGTCATTTTGCCCAATGTTTCGTCGCCGTAACTTAGTCCGATAACACTCCGCGCAACGGCCTTGACATATTCAATAACGTCGCTGTAAGTCTGGCCGTTATAAGGATAACCGTTTTCGCCGTACAATCCGTCCCAGAGTGTGTTGACAAGAGTCATTGCAATTTTGTAGATATGAGTTTTGTAACTTGTCAAGATACCGCCGACGACGGGCAGATTGTCCAAGACTTTGCTATCGGGTCCCAAATAATTGTTGACCAAGCCAATGACGGTGGATTTGAGGCTGTCGGCATCTAGGAAATGCTGCAAAAGTCTTTCAATGAGTTGTCCGTATATTGCATCATAAATATATTCGTTGAAAGTATCGACCGACATTTTGTCATAATGCACGATGTAGGTGTAAAAATCGGGGTTGATTGCAAGCGCCGCGGCAAGGTTTTCTTCGGTGGGGTTGTCAGCGTATGCCCGTGCTTCGTCATCGCCCGCAGTATCCCAAACCGTTTCGGGGTTGAAAACGTTTGTTGATGGTGTTTCTTTCAAATTGTCCAGAGGCCACATACTGCTTTCAGCGTGTTCTGCAAGTTGACCTTCGGAGCCATCACGGTAATAACGTTGGATTGTCAAATAACGCATGGGAGAATCATAACTGACGGTAGAGCCTGTTTCAAACTCATAAAAGACGTTTCCTTCAGCGTCGACGTAGTTTGCAATATCCGAGGAGTGCATATGTCCCGAGAGCGAATAATGGATGCCCATGTTCAACAAGCGCTTGACGGTGTATTCCCAGTTGTAAAGCGTAAAATCTTTCAATATTTCGTCTTCTTGGTCAAAGTGCGGAAGTGCGTTTTGGTGGACAACGGAGATGTAAGTATTGTCTTCATTGTTCGGTTGTGAAACGATGTTTTCCATAAATTCAAAACATTCTTGATTTAATCTGCCGCCTGTAAGATGATTTAGACAAGTGTTGCGGAAGACCGGTCCGTTGTCAAACGTTGCGCTGGTGATAGAACCGGTAATCATTTCAAATGTTTTTGTGCTTTCATCGAAAGTGTAATAATCAAAAGGTTGATCATACAAATATGCCTCATATTCGGCATAACCGATTCTAATGGGGGTCAAAGAAGTCGTTGAATGCGTTTCCTCTCTGTCGGTTGAGTCCAATACAAAAATAGTGAAGTTGATGCCACTTTGAGTTGCCGCATAACTTAAAACGTTGTTGCTGTCGCCAATGTTTGCGTAATTTTGGATAATTTCATTGTTCGTTATGGTTTCAGCGTTTGAATAGACATACTCCAGAGAATCGTTCAGATATTCAAAGTCTAGATTGTCGGCATTTTTGGAAGGTATATAACTTCCGGTAAAATTTGAATACCAATATGAATCTTCAAAGAAGAGATTGAGGTCAAAGCCGTTTGTGCCGTCAAGGTCTGCGTCGGGAAAACCTAAACCGGCATAGATAAGCGCGAATTGAGCCGCAGAAACCGTTTCGGCTTGCCAGGCACTGCCGGTGTCTTTGTCATAAAGCGCACCGCTGTTGTTGTACAGGTCGTGGTTGCCGGGATTTACAAAAAGTTGAAAATTCTCGTAGCCGGCGATTTTGCGGACTTCGTTTTGGCAATAGCGCAATGCGTTTGCAACGTCGACGTGAGCAATCCGCTCTCCGTTTTTGTTGAGGTCACCGGAGGCGACAAAATACATTGGAGCGACGCCCGCCTGCGCGTCGGCTATTATTCGCTTGACGTTTTTATAAAGAGCGTTGCCGCTTTCCATAACCAGTTTTGTGTCGCCGGTCAAAGAACCGTAAAAATCGCTATCGTAATAGCCCTCTGCGCTAACGTCTTGATAGCAGTATTCCAGTGGGAAATAATGGATATCGCTTATGTGTCCCACAGTGATTTTGTCGGTAGCGGTCCACTCGGAGGTGCCTGCAGATGCCACATCGCTTGTGATTGTAAATGCGAAGGCAAAAGCCAACACAAATGCCAACAATCCGACAAGCATTAAAGTAATTTTGTTTTGATAGGTTTTTTCCATAATTTCTCCTCAATAATTCATACGCCGCAAATTTTTGGATTTGACGGTTGTAAAAACTAAGGTATATTATAAGGTATAGCGCGCGATAATTCAAGCATAATTTTCAAGCATTATTTTCCGTCCAACGTATAACTGATGAAAAAACAGGCGGCAAACAGGCGACAAATAGGCGATAAAACAATTAAAATGAAAAACGCTTGAGAGGGTGTATATTTCGGCGGATTGCTGAAGATATTTCTTCTTGCCAAACAGGGCAAAAAGTAGTAAAATAC
>CAYIYN010000029.1:2299-15766 GCA_964367645.1 uncultured Bacteroidaceae bacterium | reverse complement strand
TTACACGGCTATCTACGGATAAAGCTAAAAGCGACAAAACATAAAACAAAGAAAAAACCTAAGTCGGGGTTCGACTTAGGTTTTAGGTGGTGGAGATAAGGGGATTCGAACCCCTGGCCTATGCGTTGCGAACGCATCGCTCTACCAACTGAGCCACGCCCCCGAATCTTTTTTATTTAATTTTTTGTTTTGTTGCTTTGTTGCCTTTTTTACTTATGTTAACAGACTTTCACAGCGGTTGTTATTATATCAATATCGGAGCGTTTAGGCAAGCGTTTTTTTATTTTGCGTATATATTGTTTTTGCACGCTGTCACAGCGTAACAAAGGACTTTGCCGGTAAAGATATTGCATTTAGAAAATGGAGCATTGGGATTGATGCCAATGAAAAGCGGAGCGTTTAGGCAAGCGTTTTTTTATTTTGCGGATATATTGTTTTTGCACGCTGTCATAGCGTAACATAGGACTTTGCCGGTAAAGATATTGCATTTAGAAAATGGAGCATTGGGATTGATAACAATGAAAAGCGGCGCGGTAATACGCGATGCCTCGATTTTTTTATGGGCTAAATAATGGGCTAAGCATGAGCTAAATCATGGGTTAATTTGCAATTTAGATAAATTAAATTTGGCTATTTGGAAGTTTCGCCTGTTGCGTCGTTTGATACGGCTCTTTCGATTGTAGCGGAAACAGCAGATGACGTCAAATCGTCAATCCAATAGATTTTCTCTTTGAAAAATAACAATATTTAGTTAACACATTGACTTTAAATGGTTGATAGTGTATACTAATTTTATTATGGATATAAAAAACGCAGCATATTATTTTTCAGCATACCGAAAGCTTGAAAGAGCCTATATCGATTTCCAGTTGAACGCCCTGGGAAGTTATGATTTGTCACCCAACGAAATTTCCGTACTAGCCAGTTTGAGTGCACTTTCAATTGCAAGCGATATCGCGCAAGACGCCGACGTTAGCAAGGCGCTTGTTTCACGAAGCGTGAAATTGCTCAAAGAAAAAAAGTACATAACCTCAACACTTTCCGAAAACGACAAGCGCGAACAAAGATTGACGCTGACGGACGAGGGGAAGGAAATTGCTGAACTTATCGACGAGGCAAACCGCCGCTTTTTTGCAACAGCATTCGCCAACTTTGAAGAAAACGAAAAGCAAGTGCTTGAAGCGCTTCTCAACATGATGATGAGGAATCTGCACATTTTGTGCTAAAAGACGGTTATTTTGGCAAAGAAAGACTAAAGAAACGATAATAGCGTTGAAAAAGAGGTCATCGACCTCTTTGTGCTTTTGTTAATTTAAGAGTTGAATTAAATTATAGTTTTGAACAGTAAACGTCAACAAGCAGATTTTATCTTAAATCTTTGCCGGGGATACGCTTCATTTGCGCGTGTCGTTTGTCGTTTAGCCTTGAAAACACCCTCTCGCCGTAGCGGTCAAGTATATCGTCGGGTGAAAGGTTGGTGGTGATGACGGTGGTCAGCCTTGCGTCCAAGCGTTCTTCAAGAAGCAACAGCAAATAAGTTATGGTGACGTTTTTAAGCATCGGTTCTGTGCCCAAATCGTCGATAACAATCAAATCTGCCGTGAGAACGTCGTGCAATATGTCGTTTTTTTCTTTTAAAGGCGCAAGATGATAATTTAAGAACAATTTGCCAAGTTCAAAAGATGAGAGAAGTAGCGCGCTGCGCCCAAATTCCAGCACGGATTTTCGCACCATAGCCGACGCAAGGCAAGTCTTGCCCGTGCCCGTACCGCCGTAAAAAACCCAGATAAAGGTTTTGACAGCAGGGTATTTGTCCACGTATTCGCTCATCGCTGAGTATAAATTGTTTAGTGCCGCTATCTGCACGGCATCAGATGTCGGAGGCTTGTTGTCAGCAAACGAAAAAGATGCGCGGCGATTTATGTCACATTCTTTTGCCAGTTCTAAAACGTATGCCGATTTGACGCATTTGCACAGTTTCCCGTCTACCAATCCGGAGTCTTTGCATATAGGGCAAAGCGGTTCGGCAGAAAAAGACTTTTCGTCATAGCCGTACTTTTTAAGCGAAAGAAGATAAGCGTTTTTTGCCGCTTCGATTTCAGGAGAAGACACTCCGCCGCCCTTTAAAATGCCGTCAAAAGAAAGTCTTGCGTATTCTTTTTGCGCTTCGCCGATTTCGGGTATGGCTAAAGCCGCGGTTAGGACATTTTCCCCTTGTTGTTTGCGAATGCTAATTTCGCGGTTTAAAGCATCTACGACGCGTTGTTTAACTCGGTATTTCACAGGTCGATGTTATCCAGATTGTCAATATCTCGCAATATCGATTGCAGTTCGTCAGGGGTGTAAGTCCGCTCGGTCGAAGGCTTTTCTCGTGTTGCAGCGGCCGGAGCAATTTGTTTCCTTTTTGCCTCTTCAACCGTGGTTATGCCCGAAGATTTCCAACTTGAAAGTAATTGATTCATCGCAGTCATAGGATAAGTTTTGTTTGCGGATAGTTCGGCAGCGTATAGTATCAGCGATTCGTCAATGCCCCAAGTCACAACCCAAGTGCGGTAGTATTCTCTGTCGGATGCCGTAACGCTGCGCGTGCGCCCCGTTTTTTCCAGCATCTCTTTAATTTTGGCGTCTTGTTTAAGTCCTGCCGCTATAAATTCATTTACGCTCTCAACGGTGAGATAGCCTTGTGAATAGAATTTCGTAATAACGTTATTAAGACCTTCCAAAGTGCGAATTCCGCTGACAAAGCAGTAGTGCGCAATCTTTTTTAATGCGTCGTCTGAAAAGCCTTTTGTCACCCAAGGAATTGTGTAAACTTCGATTTCGTGGTCAAGCGATTCGTAAAAAACGCCGATAGTTTTGTTTATTTCGATGGTCAATTCATTCAGATGTTCGCGGTAGCGGTTGAAGTCTGCCATTTCCTCAGATGAGAGAATGTTGGCGCGATAAAATTCGTCAAGCCTTGCATCCAATCTTTTGAAGGTTTTGCCGGATTTCAGAGATTTTGCCGCCGTAATAATCGCCTTTTGCTCAAAGCCCCAACTGCGCTTCCATTTTAAAAGCATTTGCTTTTCTTCAAGGTCCGCGCCGCCTTTTCTTCCCAGAGCAGCCAAAACCTCGCGCATGTCGTCCGCCTGCGATTCGTATTCAAGCAGTTTGCTCTCTACGTCACCGACTGTTTTGACGCCGTCTGCTACCCAGTTTTTTGCCACTGTGAGGATATAGGGATAGCGCACACTTTCACCTTTGAGATTTATGCAGTATTTCACAATCATGAGCATTGCTTCGTCGGCGATTTTCGTGCTGTCCACAAAGTTGTAATATTCGTTGTACTCGTTTGGAGTGAGCATACGCTGAGGAAAGAGAAGTTGCAAATGAGTGTTGAAATCACTCCACTGCTCCGCTTTGTATTTTTTGGGCGGCTGCATACCTTTTTTGAGCGAAAGATATTTGACTTCCAAAGGCGATTTGGAAATTATTTGCACCAATCCCAATCCTTCAAAATCCGTATACGCTTTTAACAACTCTTCTTCGTTCATATCCAAGACGGTGCAGAGTGTGTCAACGTTGTTGTTTTCTTGCGGTGTTGTGCAAAGAAAAAGACCGTATATGTAGGTTTTTATCTGTTTTTCTTCCAAATAGGGCAAATGCTCGATGATAAAAAGATTGTCAACAAGCGTATATGTTTCCATCAAAAAGTCGCTAGAAAATTTTGCAAAACTCAACTTTGAGTCCTCTTTATCCGATTTGATTAGGATTTACAGCATAACATAGCTACAGAAAAAAAGAAAGCGGCAAACCCTCTTTTTTTTAAGTCACTATATTTTGTGTCGCACGCGCGTGGCGCGACCGATTAAGATGAAAGCGCAAGCGATAATCGATTGTTTTGCCTATATCATTCACAATATGAAGTTATTGTTTGTCGTCTTTATTTCTCCAAAAACTGCTACTCGCGCGTTTCATCCGGCTTAGACTTTTTTTCGTCTGCGGCGCAGCGGATAAACTCCGTGCCGTTTGAAGTTGTATCGATTGTAACGTCTTCGCTTTCTTCGCAGTTGGTTTTTGGTTTTGGAAACTCTCTTTTGTAGGGCATTGCATCCAATTTTATTTCGGGTTTTAAAACCCCCGCATGGGTAAGCCCACGTTTGACGGCATAGGTGAAGGGGATCCCTATAACTCCGACGATGATGAATTCCGACGCAAAAATTTCCAGCGCAGAAATGTAATAAATGGCTTCTCCTCCGTCTATGACAAAAATAATCGGCACCAAAAGAGCATTAAAAATTATCGGCGGCAGAGCGGCAAGGGGTAGATTTTTTCTGAGCAGATAACTGCCCACGCAACCCAAAAAAGTGGCAAGACCGCCGAAAATCATATCGTAGAGGCTGTATGGTGAAAATGCGAGATTGGAGAGAAGACAGCCAATCGTCAGCCCCGGTATGGCTTCGGGCATAAGTGCCGCTAAAAGCACCAAAGCCTCCGACAGCCTAAACTGCAAAGGTCCAAAAGAAATTGCGCTGACCGCGGCTGTCAGTGCAAAGTACAACGCTGCAATAAGCGCGGCTCTTGTAATAAATGTAAGGGGACGTTTCATAATGCCTCGGTTTTTTGAGATGGGTTTCCCAAACCTTCATTTAAAGGCGGGCGTTGCCGACACCATCTGCACAATATTAGCATATACGTAATCAAAAATCAAATTCTATTGTACAATTTGGTATGCGATGTATATAATCAAATTCTATTGTACAATTTGGTATGCGATGTATATAATAAAAACAGTATAAAATCGAAAGAACATTGAAAAGGAGTTACAATGATTGATTTTAGCAGTATGGACAGCCTCAACACCGCGTTTTCAACCGGCGCATTCGTCACATCCTCAGATAACGTAATGGTATGCAGTTGGGGTTTTGTTGGCGTAATGTGGTGGAAAAAGATTTTTATCGCTCCGATAAGAGATAGCCGTTTTACAAAAGAGTTTGTGGAAAAGACAGGCGAGTTTACTGTGAGTATTCCTTTCCTTGGCGAAATGAAGAGCCAAATTGCTTTTTGCGGCACAAAAAGTGGTCGCGACCACGATAAGTGGGCGGAAGCAGAAATAGAAAAAGTAAGGGCAAAGAAAGTCGATTCTTACGTTGTCGGCGGATGCGAAAAATATATCGAATGCAAAGTTATCGGCAAATTGGATATGAAAAACTTTGACATCTCCGAAATTAATAAGGCATATCCGATTTCTGAAAAGTACCCCAAAGGCGACCTTCACAATTTTTATTTCGGCGAAATAGTCGCGGAGTACTGATGAAGATTTGGGCAAAGATTTACCTTGGCGACAGGCTGCAAAAGAACGTGCTCAACGAGAGTGCGCGCACCTGCACGCAGGCGAATTTTTTGAAAGACCTTCAAGAGATATGTTACAAAATGGATATATCTACGCCCGTGTGCTTGAGTTCGCACTACACTCATTTCGTGCGATTCAACAGAGTTAAATTTTTGCCGCGCGATTTTATAGAAGACGTAGACTTCACGTCTTTTGTGTTGGAAAACGTTTTGGAAAAGAAATAATCGAGTTTTTGAAAATCTAAGTTTTAACGTTTAACAGCGAATAATAAGCCTCCCGAAATGCAAACTAAAAGCATTAAAGGAGGTTTTTATTATGAGTGACAGAGGAATTGTTCGCCGAATAGACGATCTTGGAAGAATTGTTATACCAAAGGAAATACGTCGTTCTATGCGCCTAAGGGAAGGTGAAGAAATGGAGATAAGGGCGGAAGAAGACAGATTGATAATAAAAAAATATTCTGAATTTCAAAATTTCGGCGCGGCTGCAAGAACCGTCGCCGCCATGATAAGCGAATACGTGGGCTGCGATGCCTACGTTGTTACCCCCGATAAGGTCATTGCCGCGTCAGGCAAAGGCAAAAATCGCTTTGTGGGATTGACACCATCGCCCTCAATGCAGAAAACTATTGCCAGCCGCAGTTCGCTTTTATTAAAAGGTAACGAGAGCGAAGAACTATTTGCAGGCGGCGGCACTGTCAGCGAATACGTAGCGGTTGAACCCGTGATTGTAAGAGGCGATTTGGTTGGTGCAATTATCGCTCTGCCTGAAGATATTTCAGACGAAAACAGGATTTCATATATCCGCTTTGCCGCAGCGTTGCTTTCCGCCGTACTCTCGGATTAAGAAATTGGCAAAGAAGACCGAAAAAATCATCGAAAAAAAGAAGCGCAACACCGGACTTTTAAAGGGTGCTGCGGTGCTTGCCGCAGGGAGCGCGGCGGCAAAACTTTTGGGCGCGCTTTACCGTGTACCTCTCACCAATATTTTGGGTGCGGAAGGTATGGGTATGTATCAACTGATTTTCCCTGTTTTTGCGCTCTTTTGTGTGCTCTCCTCCGCCGGCATTCCCATAGCGTTGTCAAGAATAGTCGCGGAAAAAAGGTCTTTAAACGAAGACCCGAAAAAATACCTCACTCTGGCGTTGACTTTGATTGGTGCACTGTCCGCCGTTTTGGCTTTGCTGGTTTTTGTGCTTTCGGATTCGCTTGCAAAGTGGCAAGGCACTGAACAAATCGCTTTGGGCTACCGCGTGATTGCGCCGTCACTCTTGTTCTTCGGGATAATTGCAGGACTGAGAGGATGGTTTCAAGGCCACATGTATATGTATCCCACCGCAATTTCAAATGTACTTGAACAACTTATAAAATTATCTATTGGGATTGCGCTTGCCATAAAATTTGCTTCAAGGGGTGTGCTCGCGTCAGTTTGCGGTGCGCTTATCGGCATAACCGTTTCGGAGTTTGCCGCGTCTTTATATCTTGTCGCAGTTTACTTTTATACAGAGCGAAATAAACAAAAACAACCGCGCGCAAAAGTCACAAGAGAAGAGGCGGCGGCATCGTTTAGGATAGCGTTTCCGATTGCTCTTGTGGCACTGCTTCTCCCGCTGTCTTCATTTTTTGACAGTTTGATAATCGTCAATATGCTTAAATTATTTGGAGAGAATACCGCGCGCGCCACCGCCGATTACGGTTTGCTTTCCGGCCCTGTGACTTCTCTTGTCAATATGCCAGTTGTCCTTATTATGTCGCTGGCGGTTGCTATAGTTCCTTCAGTGTCGGCCTCGCGCTCCGAAAGGGACATGGATTCCATTCTTTTCAAGTGCAGAATGGGGCTTAAACTGGCCTATGCCATCGGCATACCCACGGCGTTTTTTATACTCTTATTCTCCGGCGAAATTCTTTATTTGTTGTATCCAACACTAAGTTCTGGGCAGTTGATTTTGGCAAAAAGTTTGTTGCTTTTGACGGCTCCCAACATTGTGCTTATGTCCGTAATGCAGATATACGTTTCTCTCTTACAGGCACTTGACCGCACCAAATACGCAGTAATAAGTGTTGGTTGTGCAATTATAATAAAAACGATTTTATCCCTAGTGTTGGTCAGATTTATAGGCGTAGAGGGCGCGGCTGTCGCGACGTTGAGTTTGGGTATCGTTGCGCTTGCTCTGACAAATGCCGCTTTTTTGAAATACACGTCACTGAGGATTAATCACGAGATATCCTTGTGCCTTGTCGCAGGCGGCATAACCGCACTGTGCTGCATGTTTTTCAAAGAACTCCAAATCAACTATATTGTTGCTATCGTGCTCGCTTTTGTGCTATTCTTATTGATATATGTGTGGCTTATCGTTCTGTCGGGCGTCTTTGACGTGGCGGAATTGAGCTCGCTTCCATTTAGAAGAGTGTTTTTAAGACTGCATAGAATAATCCGTTTTTGGGAGTACGGTGAAAAAAATGAAACTTGACAAACTTTTTTTGGGTTCGGTACAAATTTATAAGACAGAAGATTTCACAAAAGAATTCGTTTTTGTGAACAAAAGAATTCCGCTGTTGCTTTGCGACGTGACAAAGGGAAATTTTGACGCAGTAATAAAAAAGACAGTTTCCCTATACGGGGCGGAAAAACAGGTGTACATATTTGCTGACGCAGACGATAATCCCAAGGCACCTTTGCCCGTTTCAAAAATTAAAGCCGATGACTATGCCTATATACTTTTGGAAAGCGAAAATCTTGTTGAGCACAAGACTTTTGATTATTCCGATTTATCGGAAATTATGAAAAGACTGCGCGGCGACGGCGGTTGTGAATGGGATAGAGCGCAAAATCACCAAAGCATACGCATAAACCTCATTGAAGAGTGCTATGAGTTGCTTGAAGCATTGGACAAAAACGACCAGGATATGATGCTTGAAGAAATCGGCGACGTGTTGTTGCAAGCCGTTTTCCACGCTCAAATTTCCTTTGAAGAGGGAGCGTTTTCCGAAAGCGAAATGTTTACGGCACTGTGTCGCAAACTCTTGGACCGCCACACGCACATATTTGGCAAAAACCATGCCAATAACGCCGATGAAGCGTTGGCATTTTGGACGGAAGCCAAGAAAAAGGAAAAGGGATACACATCTGCGGCGGACGCAATGGGCAGAGTGCCCAAAAACCTTCCGGCATTGCTCTATTCGGAAAAAATTCAAAAGATTGCCAAAAAAAGCGGTTTTGACTGGGACGACGTGAGCGACGCTGTGGAAAAAGTAGGAGAAGAACTGCAGGAACTGCTTACGGCAACCAACGACACTCGCGCAGAAGAGGCGGGCGACTTGTTGTTCGCCGTTTGCAACGTATTGCGGTTTTTCAAAATTGATCCCGAAATTGCGCTCCACGACGCCAACAGAAAATTTGCATCTCGTTTTGCCGCCGTGGAAAAGATGGCTATCGAAAACGGCAAAGTTATGACCGACTATACTCTTGAAGAACTTGATGTATTTTGGAATAAGGCAAAAGCTGTTGAAAAGAACAGCAAATAGTATGAAAATCGGAAATGTAGAGTTGAAGTCCAATCTGCTCCTTGCGCCCCTTGCCGGATTTACCGACGCGGGTTTCCGCGCGATATGTGTTCACTACGGCGCAGGATTGACTTATACGGAAATGGTTAGCGTCAAGGGCTTGTGCTACGGCAACAAGGGTACGGAAAAACTTTTGTATACAACCGAAAGCGAAAATCCCGTCGCAGTTCAGATTTTCGGGCATGAACCCGAGTCCGTATATAAAGCGGTGAGTCTTGACTCTATGCAAAAATTTGACATAATAGATATAAATATGGGCTGTCCCGTGAGGAAAATCGTTTCCAATGGCGACGGCAGCGCACTTATGAAAAACCCTTCGCTTATAACCGAACTTGTTCAGGCTGCGGTTGAAGGCAGCAAAAAACCGGTTACTGTTAAATTGCGCACGGGCATAAAATTCGGAGAGCCTTTGGCCACCGAGTGCGCACTTGCCGCCGAAAGGGGCGGCGCAGCGGCGGTCACGATACACCCGCGTTTCGCTGAGCAGTTTTACAGCGGCGCAGCCGACCATAATATAACCCGTGAAGTCAAGAATGCAATCCATATTCCCGTTGTAGCAAACGGCGACATTACCGACAGCGATAGTTTGAATTTTGTCAAAGAGTTGAGTGGCGCGGACGCATTTATGATAGGACGCGGTGCGCTTGGAAAACCGTGTATATTTGCAAAATTAAGAGATGAACCATACGAGTTTTGTGTGAGAAATACCGTATTAGAGCACATCTCGGTTTTGCTTCAAGTGTTGCCGCCGCGCACAGTTACAAACGTTATGAAGTTGCATTTATGCCATTATGCTAAGAACACAGATTGCGCAAAAGCTATAAGAGGAGCAATTTCGACAATAAAAACAATGAACGATATTTACAACATAATCGACAATTATCTAAGCTAATCATAAAGGTTAGAAAAGGAGTTGCATATGGCAAAAAAATCAAATTCATCGTTTATCAACCAACTGATTTGCTACGCCTTGATTATTGCGGCGCTTTTGGGGCTTGTCGCAATCATTTTGATTGTTGAGGGCTCCTACGCTTACGAGGGTATTTGGTGTGCCCTTGCATCAACTGTGGCAGTGGTGTTTGCCGGACTTTGGTACGGCTACAAATACGCTTCGCTCCCCGGTGTGGGCGGAAAAGTGGCATACGTTTTTACCGCCGTTATTCTCATTGCGGTAGTGTTGTTTGTGCCGCTGTACCTATTTGCATAAGATATGAAATATAACCTCGCCGTATTCGATTTGGACGGTACGCTGCTTAACACGCTCGGCGATTTGACCGACGCATTGAATTTCGCTCTTAGAGCGGAAGGTTTTAAGCCGCGCACAAAAGAAGAGGTGAGAGGCTTTGTGGGGAACGGCATATCAATGCTTATTCAACGCGCTGTGCCCATAGATTGTCCAAAAGAATCTTTGGAAAGAGTACGCCTTAAGTTTACCGAGTATTATTCAACGCACTGCGCCGATAACACTTTTCCTTATAGCGGAGTGCTAAAGACACTCTGTGAATTGAAACGTAACGGCGTTCATATTGCAGTGGTATCAAACAAAGCCGACTATGCCGTGCAACATTTGGTCAAAAAGAACTTCGGCGACATTATTGACTATGCTGCGGGAGAGATGGGGAACATCCCTTTGAAGCCCGCACCCGATTTATTATATAAGGTTATTTCGAGATTTGGCGCAACAAATGAAAACACGATTTATATCGGCGATTCCGAAGTGGACATTCAAACGGCGAAAAATGCGGGCTTAGACCATATAAGCGTATCATGGGGTTTTAAATCAAGAGAGCAACTTGAAAGAGCCGGCGCTTTAATTATCGTCCAAGATGCAGAAGAATTGGTCAAAATCATAACCGAACAATAGATCAACTGAAATCAAAAAAATCATAATAAGTGTCACTGAAGAACAAACCTAAACAAAAGTTTTGAAGCAAATAACACGAACAGCGTAGAAGAAAAATGATAAATATAGTTTTGGTGGAGCCGGAAATCCCTCAAAATACCGGAAATATCGCAAGGACGTGCGCCGCGACAGGCTGCACCCTTCATCTCGTGGAACCGCTTGGCTTTTCAGTTGACGACAAGTCTTTAAAACGCGCCGGTCTTGATTATTGGCACCTTTTGAACGTGAAAAAATATCCCTCTTTTGATGCGTTTATGCAATCCGCAAAAAAAGAGAACCCTAATGCCAATATGTGGTTTTTGTCAACAAAAGCCGCGCTACGCTATGACGAAGCCCATTTTTGTGACGGAGATTATCTACTTTTTGGCAAAGAAACAAAAGGATTGCCGGAGGATATTTTGCACGACAATTATGACAAAACACTGCGCATACCAATGATAGATTTCGCCCGTTCTCTCAATTTATCAAACTCTGTAGCCATAGTCTGCTATGAAGCACTGAGGCAAAACAATTTCAGCGGACTTTTGGATAAAGGACATCTGACAAATTTTTAGTGCAGTGCCGCAGTCTTTTATCTGATTTGTGATTTGTGGTCCGATTTCATATGCATCCAATGTTATGGTTGTTTTGGATATATTTTTCAAAAAGACTAACTTTTCGCACAAAAAACACTTGTAGTGTACCAATAATTGTAAAAATGACAAAAAGGTTCCAAAAATGTATCCAAATAGGAATAATATGCCGCTTTTTTATCAAATGTAAAGCACGATACGTATACAATGATTTTAAGGTGAAACACGAATAGTGTATCATTTCATTTTTTTGGCGTTGCGAATGATTTATGTTTTCATCCATGAGCCATAAACGGTTTGCTGAAAACATTGAAAAGAGCGTAATTTTGTGAGGTATTATTCCGTTGCGCAAAGCACTTTATTGTGCAGCGGGCACATTATTTTGTTGCGTATGTTTGCAAGATATGGTAAAATAATAAGCACAAAATTATCTATATTAAAGCGATACTTTGTTCTTAAGGAGATTCATTTTATGGCAAAAATGACAATTCGCGACATCGACGTCAAAGGCAAAAAGTGCCTTACTCGCGTTGACTTCAACGTGCCCATGATTGACGGCATTATTACGGATGAAAACAGAATTCAAGGAGCAATCCCCACAATTCAGTACTTAATTGAGCATGGAGCAAAAGTGATACTTTGCTCTCATATGGGCAAACCTCACAATATTTTTACGCCCGGTTTCAGTCTTGACAAAAAAGAAAAAGCGGCAATCGAGTCATTGCCGGCAGACGAGCAAGCCGCCGCAAAGCAAAAATACATTGACAAAGCTTTGAAAGGCGACATTAAAAAGTTTAGTCTAAAGCCCGTTGCGGATAGACTGTCCGAAATTTTCCCCGGCAAAGTAACTTTTGCCACCGATTTGGTTGGTGAAGACGCACATAAAAAAGTCGCAGAATTAAAAGACGGCGAATGCGTTCTTCTTGAAAACACTCGTTTTGACGCAGGGGAAGAGAAAAACAGCGAAGAATTGTGCAAGAAACTTGCGGATTTTTGCGAAATTTACGTGAACGACGCATTTGGCACCGCACACCGCGCTCACGCTACAACCGCCGGCATCGTCCAATATGGTTATGCTCCGATTGCGGTAAGCGGATTTCTTATCGAAAAAGAACTTAAATTCTTAGGCGCTGCCGTTGAAATGCCCGAAAGACCTTTTGTTGCAGTTTTGGGCGGAGCTAAAGTCAGCGACAAAATCAACGTCATCGACAACTTGATAAATAAGTGCGACAGCCTGATTATCGGCGGTGGTATGGCATACACGTTCTTGAAAGCACTCGGTTACAGCGTAGGCGACAGCCTTTTGGAAGCCGATAAAGTCGAACTTGCCAAGGGTTTAATGGAAAAGGCTCATAGTGAAGGCGTAAAACTGCTCCTTCCGCTTGATAACGTAGTGGCTAACGCTTTCAGAAATGACGCGGATATCAAAATTATTGCCAGCGACGAAATACCCGATGGCTGGCAGGGACTTGACATCGGCCCCAAGACAATCGACCTTTATTCCAAAGAAGTCAAGGGCGCAAAAACCGTTATTTGGAACGGACCTATGGGCGTTTTCGAGATGGAAAATTTTGCAAAAGGCACCAGAGCCATTGCCGAAGCGCTTGCAAATACGGACGCGGTCACAATAATCGGTGGCGGCGACAGTGCGGCAGCAGTAACGCAACTTGGTTATGCCGACAATATGACGCATATTTCAACGGGCGGCGGAGCATCTTTGGAATATCTGGAAGGTAAAGACCTTCCCGGTATTGCATGTTTAAACGAGAAATAACTCGCTCTAACTGTGCGATTGTCTGTTTTGCGTGATCCTTTGTCAGGCACCTGCGGTCTAAACAGTCACATACGCTTTGGTATGCTCCTGTCTATCCCGTAGGCACCTTTCGCGGCTGACGCTAAAACATACAACCGCGGCACGTCAAATGAAAACGGAGTGACGTGACGCTAAAACATACAACCGCGGCACGTCAAATGAAAACAGAGTGATGTGACGCTTTAACTGCGCGATTGTCTGTTTTGTGTGATCCTTTGTCAGGCATCTGCGGTCTAAACAGTCACAGACGCTTTGGTATGCTCCTGTCTATCCCGTAGGCA
>CAYIYN010000029.1:0-2199 GCA_964367645.1 uncultured Bacteroidaceae bacterium | reverse complement strand
CTGTCTATCCCGTAGGCACCTTTCGCGGCTGACGCTAAAACATACAACCGCGGCATGTCAAATGAAAACAGAGTGACGTGACGCTTTAACTGCGCGATTGTCTGTTTTGCGTGATCCTTTGTCAGGCACCTGCGGTCTAAACAGTCACATACGCTTTGGTATGCTCCTGTCTATCCCGTAGGCACCTTTCGCGGCTGACGCTAAAACATACAACCGCGGCATGTCAAATGAAAACAGAGTGACGTGACGCTTTAACTGCGCGATTGTCTGTTTTGCGTGATCCTTTGTCAGGCACCTGCGGTCTAAACAGTCACATACGCTTTGGTATGCTCCTGTCTATCCCGTAGGCACCTTTCGCGGCTGACGCTAAAATATACAACCGCGGCACGCCCAAGGTCACACTGAATTTGAGAGTGTAGGAAAAAAATGTAGACTTTGGCGCGAGCGCAGACTTTGTTATGCCAAAGGTCACACTGAATTTGAGAGTGTAGAAAAAGACGTAGACTTTGGCGCGAGCGTAGACTTTGGCGCGAATGCTCAGATATAAAACGTACTTAATGCGGATAAGGCGCGAAAGTGTTTTGTTTATGCATTGAGAAGACAAAAAATCAAAAACTACTTCACACACAAGTGTGTGAATCAGCAAAAACGATAATAATAGGAGAAGAAGAAATGGCAAGAAAAGCTATCATCGCAGGAAACTGGAAGATGAACAACACAATCGCCGACACCGTCGCTTTGGTGAGCGATCTTATCCCACTTGTTAAGGGAGCAAAATGCGACGTAGTCATCTGCACTCCGTACACTGACTTAGCGGCGGCGGTTGAAGCCGTGAAAGGAACAAACATCCATGTTGGCGCGCAAAACGTACACTGGACTGAAAAAGGCGCATTTACCGGAGAAATCAGTGCGAAAATGCTTGTTGAACTGGGTGTCGAATACGTGATTTTGGGACACAGTGAACGTCGTCAATATTTCGGCGAAACCGACGCCACCGTCAATGGTCGACTTAAAGCGGCTTTAGCGGCAGGTCTGAAACCTATCGTCTGCGTTGGAGAAACTCTTGACCAACGTGAGAAAAACCGCACTAAATCGGTTATCCGCAAACAAGTAAACGGCGCATTTGCCGATATAAGCGAAGAAGATATGCTAAAAACCGTCATCGCCTACGAACCCATTTGGGCAATCGGCACGGGAAAAACCGCAACGTCGGAACAAGCCGAAGAAACAATCAAAGCAATACGCTCAATGGTTGCAAAACTGTACGGCAGAAAAGTTGCAAACAAAGTACGCATTCAATACGGCGGAAGCATGAACCCCAAAAATGTCGCCGACCTTATGGCACAGCCCAATATCGACGGTGGACTTATCGGCGGAGCAAGCCTTAAAGCGGTTGACTTCAGCCAAGTTGTGAATTACTAAAAAAACGAGCGTGCCGGAGAATAAACTCCGCGCGTTGTAAAAAATACGGTTAACACTATGAAAAAACAACTCGTACTGGTAGTCATGGACGGCATCGGCAAGTCAAAAACAGGGCTTGGCGACGCAGTGACACTTGCAAACACTCCCACTTTGGACAAGTTGCTCGAAATCTGCCCAAACACGTTTATCAAGGCGCACGGCAAGGCTGTAGGGCTTCCCAGCGACGACGATATGGGCAACAGCGAAGTAGGGCATAATGCCATTGGTTGCGGACAAGTGTATTCACAAGGTGCAAAACTTGTGGAAGCGGCAATAGAACGCGGCGACATTTTCAAGTCATCGGCTTGGCTTTTCCTTGTCACAAATTGTTTGAAAAACAATTCGACTTTGCATTTTATCGGTTTGCTCTCTGACGGCAACGTGCACAGCAATATCGGGCACTTAATCGCCTTAATCGGCGGCGCAAAAGCGGCAGGAATCAAAAAAGTGCGCGTTCACGCTCTGCTTGACGGACGTGACGTGCCTGCAACGTCGGCGCTTTTGTATGTCGATAAACTTGAATGCGCGATGTCAAAATTGAACGATTTGACCTTTGATGCGCGTATCGCTTCGGGCGGCGGCAGAATGAAGATTACGATGGACCGCTATTTCGCCAACTGGGATATGGTAAAACAAGGTTTTTACACCCACGTTTACGGCGAGGGCAGGGGGTTTGAATCGGCTGCGGCGGCTATAGATACTTTCAGAGCCGAAAATCCATCTGTCATAGACCAAGAT
>CAYIYN010000028.1:0-16198 GCA_964367645.1 uncultured Bacteroidaceae bacterium | reverse complement strand
GGCGGGGACACACTCGGCTCTCGCACATTAAGTATCGTCGCCTCATTATGCCGCTATGCCTGCACACTCTTGTCTGGTGCTCGGCGCTCGCTTTCTCGCCGCCCTGCGGCTCGCGTTCGTAACTTCGTAATGAGAAAGTGCGTGTTCGCTCTCGCTCGGGGTTATTTCGCAACTTCGTAATGAGCGAGTGCGTGTTCACTCTTGCTCGGAGTTTTTCGTAACTTCATATTAGTTTATATTATAGTTTAATGGCAACCAAACCAAAAAATATTAACAAAAAACCGCCCATTATGCAAATAGCGATTGACGAGCGGTTCTGTTTCAGTTAATGTTTGCTAAAAATCCTGTTTTCGGTATTTATCCGCTTATTATCGGCTTGTTTCCTCGCCGTGCAGTTTGCCAATCAGTTTGCTCACAACATAAGTCTTGCCGGGATAAACATCTTTTATGCTGTTGTCGTATGCCCATAATCTCGTATACGGCAATTTGCCAAAGATTTTTCCGGTTGCACTGTCGGTTGACCCAAGGTCAATAGTGTCGAATGATCTCCAACGCATGTCCTCATTGCTAAACTGCAAATAAGAAGGCTCCACCAATCCGGTTGTCATTCCGCCCAAATGGAAGTGCGTCACTCCGTTGTAAGTGTAACGGTAAGATGCAAAGAACGGATCCGTTTCCAACATATTGCGCAAAAGACTGTTTATATAGGGAGTGATTTCATCGAAGTTTGGACCAATACCATCCGTTGGGATCATGGATAATACGCTCAACTGCTGCCAGTTGTAGACGTCCAAGAAACCTTGAATCGAAACTGAAGAATTTTTGCCCTCCGCCATGGCTTGCAAATATTTTTCAGAAGTTTTAATCTCGTCGCCGTCGTAATAGAGGCTGTAGCGATCATAGGTGAACGTGAATGCGGTGCCTAACATATTTGACATAACGCAGTTTTTTAGCACCAAGTCACTGTAACGCACCAAGCCGTTGCCATAATCCCATATATCGGTTGGCAACCACATGCCCACTTCAAGGCAGTTACGCATAATGCAACCTTCGATAGTCATATCACAGCTGTCAATGTTGACGCACTGGCGGTTGTTTTCGATTAGGCTGTATTCCAAACGCACCTTCATCCTGCGTTTTTCGGGATTTTCTTCATCGCGGGGATTGTTTGCATCTTTGACAATAGCCGTTTCCAGCCCGTCGAAATACACACCTATACCCAAAAGACCTTCCGTGCCTTCTGCGTTTGTGATTTCATCTCCCACCTCATTAACACGAACGATGACGTTGGACACAATAACATCAATGTTGCCTTCCCATACCAAGAGTCTTGAACCGCGGTTGGGGATCTCTTCGGCTTTGGAAGATATCATTTTATTGTTTCCGTACAAAGAGTTATAAAATGTGACCACTTGATCCAATCTTGTTGGATTTGTCACGAATACATTGTCCGTAAGTGCAATGGCAATTCTTTGTTCAGCAGCTTTTTTAAGCTCTGTTTCATTGGAAACCGACACACCGTCAATGACTTTTATGGTAAAGGATTTGACCGTATACGACGACAACTTTTCATACTTTGGAAAACGCGCCGAAACAATCACCTTAAAAACAGTCATCTCGGTTATTTTTTGAGAATTGAATTCGAGCACGTTTTTTTCAAAGTGTGCTTTGACAGTTGAAATTTCCCCATCAGGGGTGATTTCTTTTACGTCAAAAATAAATGTATTATAAAATGCGTTTGCTTCGGCTTCGTCCTCGGGGACGTTGGGATACGCAATATCAACCTCAAAGGAGTTGCTTTCTGTTGTCCCTGCCGCGACGTCAAGATAGACGGTATCGGCAAACACAGTTTCACGAGCAAGACCCACTGCAAGTTTGCTTTCGGTTGTTTTTAAAATAAGGTTGGTGACTTTTGTTTCAACGGACAATGTTAAGTTTGCGCTAACTTCGTTTTCTCCCTCTCCGCAACTTGCCGTTATCACAGTGATTCCACCCGATAGGCCCGTCACTTTCCCGCTACTGTTCACGGAAGCAATCGAAGGACGTGACGACGACCAACGAACACCCGACGGTTCGCCCGTCTTGAGATTGCTTGCCCACACTGCGCTAAGTTTCAGCGGCAACGCATTTGCTTCCAAAACGTAACTGCTCAAATTCACGTCCAAGAGGTCTGCGTTTTCAATGGCTATCGCGCTTTCCGCGACACGGTTTAGGGTGACGGTTTGTCCGTTAACAAGAATCGTCGCGTCAATTTCTCCAAAGTCGAAAGTTAATGTGCCGTCTTCAACGGAGCATTTTTCAACTGCAACGGCTTCGGTTATCCCTAGGTCTGCAAGAGGCACGGACGTGCTGTGAATTTTGATGGCAGAACCGAAATTGGTCACGCCCTCTGTCACCGAAACCGTGAAAGGCAGTCCGTTTACATAAGTATCTTTGCTGTACGTTTTTGCTTTAACGGTGATTTGTGTTGTGCCCGTAGTTAAAGCGGTCACAATTCCGTTGCCGTCGACCTTTGCGACTTGAGGATTGCTGCTTTCCCACTCGGCGACAGGCACAATCGCGTCCACCGGATTAAAAACGGCAGAAAGCATTGCTTTTTCACCGACGGCAAAAGAATTTTCGCCCTCGATTTTCACCGCTTCGACATCGCTACCGCCAACGTACACAAGGCAAGTATCCGACATCGTTTCGGCACTGACTTTGACATAAAAATAGCAATAACTCACAACGCGGATGCTGCCGGTTGTGTTGTCGCTCACTTCATTTCCGTTGGTGTCAACCATTACTGCAGGAGTTGCAGCCTCGCCGTTTTTCCATCTAAGTTCATAATCGGCATCATAGCATTCAAGTTCGGTAATGCTCCAATAAACTGTTTTATCCGTTGCGCGTTCCGGTAGAACCACAACTTCAAGATAATCGCTCAACTCATAATACTCCTCTCCAAAAGGCAATACGACTGTTTTATGACTGTTAAAATTGACATCGTCGACCGCAATATGCGTTCTTGTGGACACGAAGGTCGATACAGCCGCTACTGTTGCCATGATTAAGAGCGGTATTAAAATTAGTACACCAATCATTACTTTTTTCATAAGAAATGTCCCTTAAAATTTATGCAATACGGATTGATTGTTCCATTCCGTACATATACAACAAACTTACGCCTCTGCTTGAGTTTTGCCGTTAAGTTTGTCAATCGTTGTTGAGTTGACTTCGTAGGTCTTATTAGGATGAAGATCGCCGTAGCTTTTGCCGTAAGTATAAAGCAATACCGCATAATCACCGAGTGTTATCGGCAAAATGTCGTCGCTTACCAACCGCTGTATTCTCTTATCTTCAAAATGAGTTTCGAGATAAGTTTTCTCTGAGATGCCGGTTGATATAAATCCCAGATGGAAATAATCCACGCCGTTGTGTTTGACGCTGTATTTCTCTCTGACATCGCTGTTGCCGATTGCAATGCGAATGGCTGCGTTCAAAGCGTTTTGATACTTTTCCTCCAGAGTTCCCGGAGGCAAAAGGTTCAAAACGTTCAATTCCTGCCAGTTGTAAATATCAAAAAAGCCTTCTTGATAAAGCACGGTGTTATAGCCTGAGGCAAACGCTTCTTCCGCCTGTTCTTTACTGTTGAACTGGTTGCTTCCGTTTGAAAAATTGTTATAGTGGAAACTGAACGCTGTTCCTACCATGTTGGACATAACGCAGTTGCGCATTGTAAGTTCTGAATATCTGTAATTAGGACGGTGTATACCGTCTTCACCTGTTTTGTCTTCAATAGAGGTAGGCACATAAAATGCAACTTCCGAAGTGTTTCTGATAATACAACCGTTGACCTTCACCGACCCGCCGTAAATGCGTACGGCAATGCAACAATTTTCAAATATACTGTATTCAAAAGAAATATCTTTTAAGTGAGGAAAAAGACGCGTCGGCGAATCATCATATCCCTCAACAAAGACACATATGCCCTTTAGTCCGACATTGTCTTCTGCGCCGTTTATTTCTTCTTGTATGTCACCGATAAGGCGCAAGCAAACGTTGGAAATTTTAACACCGTCGTTTCTTACTTTTATGAGTTGAAAACTCCTGTATGGAACCGTTGAATCAGAGCCGCTTATGGTAAAGTTGTTGCCGTAAAGCGCACCGCGAATTAAAATTGTCGGGTCCTCGTTCGTCAATCTTTGCACATTTGAAATCAAACAAACGTCATTATAGTCGTTGGTCGCCTTGAATAGCGAAGCGTAACTGGACACGCACACTCCGTGTACGACGTTTATATCAAAAGTGCAGGTAGTGTACGAGGCATGCGACTTATATTTCGGATATTTGGCTTTTACCGTGACGGTGAGCACCAATCTTTCTTCATTATTTTGATAATAATTTTCGATATTTGCGCTGTTGAATTTCAAAACCGCAGTGTTTTCTTCAAAATATGCGTATTGTATTCCGTCAATCAAAGAAATCGAAAAATCAAAGGCTTCATAAAACGCAGTTTTTTCTTCTATGCTCAAGTTTGTATCCATAAACGGACGCATGAAATTGATTTTTATTGAATTTTCAGTCACGGCGTGATTATCGGGATTGTCAGGTTCGACATAAACCATATCTGCAAAAACCGTTTCCTTTGCTATGCCGACGGCAAGAGATTGAGTTGTCTTATCAAGTGAAAGCGTGGTGACCTTTTTCCTTACGTCCAGCGTTATAACAGCGGTTTGATTTCCCGCTCTGGCAGTGATTTTCACGATGCCGTCAGCCTTGCCGACGACATTTCCGTTGTTGTCTACGCTTGCAATGGCAGGTCTTTCAGACGACCATTCGATTGCGCTTGGTTTGCCGCTCTTGAGATCGCTTGCCCATTTGACGGATAAACGAAGAGGAAGAAGCGTTTCTCCGCTTGTCAAGCCCGCGGCTTCAAGCACAAAGTGCTCGTCGTCTTGGGTATATGCAAAAATTTCAGAGTTGATGATGGCTATGGCGTTTTCATCCACTCTTTTAAGGGTGACCGTTTGACCGCCGACACTGATTTTCGCCAAAATTATTCCGGTTGCGAAAACCACATTGCCGCTCTCGACCGTGCATCCTTCAACGGCCACTGCAGAGGAAATACCGAGCGAAGACAGCGGTACCGAAGTTTCGTGAACGGCAATTTCCGTTCCAAAAAAGCTCACGCCCGAGCTGACGGTTACACTATACGGTGAAGATAAAACGTATTCGTCGGTTTTGAAAACTTTGGCGCGGACTGTTATATTCGCCGTGCCGACATTTTTTGCACTGACAACGCCGTTTCCGTCAACCGTTGCGACGCTTTCGTTATCCGACTCCCAAACGGTGTCGCCGACAATGCTGTCAACGGGCGTATAGTTTGGGGATAGCAGCAGTTTTTCACCGACTTTCAACTCGGAATTGTATTCGGCTGTGAGCGTGACGCTTTTGACTTCATAGCCGACAACGTATACCAAACACCTTGCTTTCATAGTTTCCGCTTGAGCAACTGCATAAAAACTGCAATAACTGTTGACTTTGAAAAGCCCTGTGCTGTTTTCGTCAACGTCGACGTTCTTTTCGTTAACCAATGTTGCGGGGGCGGCGACTACGCCGTTTTCCCAGTCTGCAAGGTAGCTTTCGTCAAGACACACAATTTCTTCAAAAGACCATTTATAGCTCTTGTTTGTGGCTTTGTCCGGCAAAACGGTAACGGCTAAATAATCATTCAAGTCGTACGTATTTTCGGAAAGTTCTATGTCTATTGATGAATGTGAGAGTTCAACATTATCAACGGCGATATGCGTTCTTGTTGAAACAAAAACGCTCACCAATGATACAACGACCATAATAATGACCGGAATTAATACCAAAATACCTATTGTTACTTTTTTCATTATTCAATCCTCGCGGATTTCTCCGCTGAGCTTTAAGCTTAATTAATATTCTCCGTGAAGCTTTGCTATCAATTTTGCATTGATAGAATAAGTCTTCCCCGGGACGATGCTAGTTTCATTTCCCCTGTACGTAAATAATTTGATGGGAGGTGCTTGACTGAACATCTGTACGGAAAGTACTTCCGTGGTGACTACTGCAAATCTTTTATCTTCGAGTTCTGTTTCCAGATAAGACGGTTCAAAAAAGCCGTTGGTTATAAAGCCCATATGGAAATAATCCACGCCGTTATAACGACTGAAATATTGTCTTAGTGTCACGTTTGTGGCAAACTCGTTTCTCGCATAAGCGTTTACTGCAGAGGATACGTTTTCGCCGACACTGCTTAAATCTAAAAGATTTAAAACGTCAATGCTCTGCCAGTTGTATATATCCAAAAATCCTTTTTGTTTAAAAACTGTATTTCGACCTGCGGCTACGTCGGCTAATGCACGCTCGATGGATTCAGAGTTACCCGTCACGCTGTAACCGGTATAAGGAAAACTGATTCCCGAACCTAACATATTGGACATAATGCAGTTTGTCATCGTCAAATAGTTGTAGGTTAGGCGATCTCCGGACCTTTCGGTTGCGATATAAATCGCAACACCCGAAGTGTTTCTAAAAATGCAGCCTTCGATTTCCGCCTCTGTTCCCCAAATGCTCATAGATCCGCGTCCGTTTTCAACAAGGCAATACTCAACCCGAACATTGCGCAGCATTCTTTTTGAAACATAGGTGAAAGTGCCCAAGCCGATTCCTTTTCCGGAAAGTCCGGCATTGCCTTTAGCATCCGTGATTTCATCTCCGACATCGGTCATACGCAGCCACAGATTGCTGACGGTCACGTTGTCCTCGTTTACCTCCAAAAGGGTGGTGTATTGAAACATTTGATTCTTTGCGGCGCTGAACATAAAGTTGTTGCCCCACACCGATTTTGAGGTTGTAATTGTACCCTGCCAATAGTTTGTAAACGGAGTCGTATCGCCGTCCAACATTTTGACGTCACTTACAAAGCATATTTCCTTGCCGCTTGTCGACGCGGCTTGCAAGCAAGCGTAAGAGTCAACGCTGACGCCGTCCGTTACGTTCAAACTGAATTGCTTTTGAGTGAATTCTTTCAGTATTTCGTATTTGGGATATTTTGCGCTGACTTTGACAAGAAAAGAAACGCGCTCCGTAATTTTTTCCGGCACGAAAACAAGTTGATTGCTTTCAAAGACGGCTTTATCGCTTGGGATTAAATCATCTCCGTCTTTTTCAAACACTTCAAAATTGAAAGAGTCCAAATAGATTTTGAGCTCCGTTTCATCCGTGGGTGCTTTGGGTCTGACGGGTAAAACCGTCACCGAATTCGGCTTTAGTGCGCTGAAAGTATCGTCTGTATACTCACAAGATGCAAAAACCGTTTCGCGCGCCAAACCGACGTTCAAAGAACTGTCGGTAGTGTTAAGCAGAAGCGATGACACCTTGTTTTCCACAAGTAATTTGATATCGGTCACATATGAGTTTTCACCATCGACATAAGTTGCTTCGATAGTTACTATGCCGCGTTTATGACCTGTAACCTTGCCGTTTGTATCCACACTGGCAACCGACGGTCTATCTGATTGCCACACTACGTTACTTGGCAAACCGATAAGCATATCACTGCGCCACACCGCTGTAAGCTGAAGCGGAATTTCTCCCACCGCCAGCATAAAATTTTCTGTCGTGTTTTCGTCAAAAGCATACAACGTGGCATTGTCGATTTTGATTTCATTTTCGCCGCACAGTGTAATTGTCACAGTACCGCCCTGTTTTTTTGTGATAATTGCAGGCTGGCTTTCATTTATAACGCGCAAAGTGTCGTCACCTGCAAGATTTTCGACAACTCCGTTTTCTACAGAGTCGATATCCGTTTCCGTCAAGCCCAAAGCCGATAAAAGCATTGAGTTTTCATGCGCATTGACGCTACCGCCAAAAACAGTTGCGCCCTCGGTTACGGTAACGGCAAATTCGTTGCTGAAAACGTATTCGTCCATACCCGGGCTTTTTGATTTTGCAGTTACGGTTGCACTTCCCGCTTTGACGCCTTTTATGCCGCCGTTGCCGTCAACCGCCAAAACGGAAGGGTTGCTGCTTGTCCAAACGGTTTCGGAAATAATGCTGTCTATGGGAAAACACGCAGCGCTTAACAGTGTGTTTTCGCCGACGGAAATTTCGTCCAAACCAAACAAATCGACTCTTTCCACCGTATAACCGCCGACGTAAATTAAACATCTCGCTTTCACTGTTTCGGCTTGCGCTTCGACATAGAAAGAACAATAACTGAAAAGGCGGAATTTGCCTGTTGTGTTGGAATCTATGGGATTGTCATCGTCGTCAACCATATTTGCAGGCGGAAGAACGATTTCTCCCGTATAATTTTCGTTATCACCGTTTATTTCATAATCTTTCATCTTTGCGGCATAATCGGTGTCCAAACAGTCCAAATCGGTTATGCTCCAAGTGATAGTTTTGTCAGTAGCCCTTTCAGGCAGTACTGAAACTTCCAGATAATCGTTAAAATCAAACACTGCGTTTGCGAACTCCAGATTAACTTCCGTTTTGTTGAGGATAACTTCTTCAACTCCGATATGGGTGCGCGTTGAAACAACGACTGAAACTGCTTGAACAACAAGCAGTATTAATATCGGTATCAAAGCCAGCACTCCTATCATTATTTTTTTCATATTATCCTCACTTTCCGAATTTTTTTTGCAGTGTTACTTCTTTATTCAAAGTCAGTTTTGTGCGTTGCTGCTGCAAATTTATGCAATCTCGCCCTTTGAAGCCGTTGTCTGCATTTTGACAAGTTATTCTATGGCATAATGTTGCGATAGCTCTTCTCAAGATTGATAAAGAGAAGACAAACACTTGCAACAAGAATACCGCCCGACACACCTGCGAGTATGCCGTACACTTGGCTCATTGGCATATTAATTGAAAAATCGCCGAAGGTCAGCCCTTGGAAACTGAATATCATCGCGAACACGCCAAATATTACCGCAGTCAAAATACCGACAAACAGCGATAGCGCCACGTTTTTGTTTGCGCTCACAAGTTCGCCGTCACCCGACACGTTGAACGTGGGAGATTTGACGTCCGCCCACATTGACAGACAAGTTTGAGCAAGGACAGTCAATTCACTTATGCCGAATATGGCGAGCACGTCACTTGTCGACAAAAGATTTCCTCCTTTATCGGTTGCAAACGCTATGCCGACGGTTAAACAGCAAAGAATGACTGACGCCGTTGCCACCAAAGAGTACAAAAACAGTTTGGTGAGAATTTGCGTGGAAAACCTGACGGGAATGACTTTCGTGTGATAAAACACATTGCCTTCTCTTGAAATGCTGGTTGAAGCAAACGACACGATTATGGTGACGAAAATAATGATGACAAGAAGTGTCAATCCCGGGATAATCGAGGCGCCGACGCTCTTTTTGCCCATTGTTGCCGCAAGAGCATTGCAATAATAAACCATAACCGGCGCGGCACAAGCCATAGCAAGATATTGGAAACTATAGTTGAAACTGCGGAATATCAAGAAGAACTCTCTGTTTAGAAGAGTGCCGAATATGGTGCGTTTGCGGTTTTTTGCATTTTTCTTTTGGAAGGAAGTCTTTTCCGTTTCAATGCCTTTCAATATTGTGTTGTAATAAAATTTTGCAGTGACCAGATAGGCGCCCACTCCCAGCGCGACGTTGATAATTAACACCCAAAGGAATGACATAGCCAAATCTTTGGGCAACATTCCTCCGGCTACCTTGCCGTTTAGAAGGTACGCATACCAGTTGAAAGGATACGCGTTTGCTGCAAAGACTTTGTATTGTGCTATCGTATCCATGCTGAAAAGCGTGGTTTTTTCATCGCTAAGGTACTCAAGCACGCCGGAGAGTGCCTGCATATAGAGGATAAATGCGGCGCAGATAAGCCCGATTGTAAACAACAATATAATCAAAAACTGATTTTTGGCGAGGTTTACAAAACGCATCACCGGAATAGCCACCAAATTTGCAAAAAAGAAGGGCAACAGTGACGAAAAAAGAATCATGCCTATCGCCGCAAAATAAAATCCCACCGTTGCTACCGTAACTACGCCGAACACCACGTAGAAAGGAAGCATCAGCATAAAGCAGATGACAATATTGTGCAGAGCGCAATAAATGGATTTTGCAAGCAAAATCTCTTTGCCGTTAACGGGAAAACGCAGCAGCAATTCATTGTCGCCGTTCATATACATGTTTTTGACGACGTTGCTAATCGCAACCACCGTTGCTATGCCCATAGTCAGAGTTGTCGCTATGACCAAAAATTCTATTCTAAGGCCGGAACGCACAACAAACATATTGCTCAAAAAGTAAATGCCCGCCACCAGAATACCATAAACAACGAGCGTAAACAGAAGGTTAACAATTCTGCCAACCTTGCCGCGCGCGGACAAATCCTTATCGTTTCCGTATCTCGACCTTAAATCAAGTCTGAAAAGCGTTTTTACGCTTTGCCAGGATACTTTTTGTTTCATCAGTCCTTATCCTCCGTGTTTTTATCGGATTCCGTATTGCTGTTTTTGTTCTCGTCGATTGCTTTGTCGACTGCGGCAGCTTCAACGTCGGTTGCTTTGTCGACTGCGGCGACTTCAACGTCGGGACGCATATCAATACTTTCTTGTGCAACGTAGTCTTCAAACAAGCGTTTTTCATATGTGCCGGTAATTTTGAAGAACCTTTCTTCCAAATTTGCTTTGTTGGCTTCGTTGTCTTTAAGGTCGAACATATCAATCATTTTGCCTTCGTTTATGATAGCGACGCGGTCGCACAACTTTTTGACAAGGTCAAGGTTGTGAGAGCTGAAAAACACCGTATTACCTTTGGCGCAATGCTCTTTCATATAGGCGATAATTTCGGCGGTGGACTGGGGGTCAAGTCCCATCATAGGCTCGTCAAGCACCCACAGTTTGGGTTCGTGAATAAGAGCGGCGATGATGCAGATTTTCTGTTTCATACCGTGTGAATAAGCCTTGATTTGCCTGTCTGCGGCAAAGCGGAGTTTGAACAAATCAAGATAATGGTCCAAGCGCTCCGTTCTGTCTTCTTTGGAAACTTTATATAAATCGGCAACATAATTCACATATTCTCTGCCGGTAAGTTTTTCATAAACAGAGTGATTGTCGGGCACGTAACCCATATTCATTTTTGCGCTTATTGGGTCTTTATTGATGTCGTATCCGCAAATTTCGATTGTACCGCTGTCAAAGGGAAGAATGCCCGTAAGACACTTAATGGTGGTGGATTTTCCTGCGCCGTTCTGACCGAGAAAACCAAAGATTTCGCCCGGTTGAAGGTCAAATGAAATATCGTCAACCGCAAGTTTGTCACTCTTGGGATAAGTCTTTTTTAAGTGTTCGATTTTTAACATAATAGTTATCTCCTATATGAATTCTTTCAAATTATTTTTCGCATACGCAAAAGTATGCACCTATGGTGCAGGATGTAAAATTGATTATTAAAAATGTAATTTATTGTATTTGGACAGATGAAAACTTCAACAGAAATGATGAAGAAGATTGTTTTTTGAGTGAGGGGCAATAGTTCTCAAAATGGCTGGGAGGAGTGACCACTGCGGGCGAAACGGCACATTTTTCAAACAGTGCGTAACCTCCGACTTTCACCATTAACAAAGCACTTATAACCAAAACTATGTCAAAACTTTTCAAGGATACGCCGCAGAAGATAAATTGACGCATGCCCAAAAAGGCAAGGTTGTGCAGAGCAAAAACTCTAAACAGCGTCATAGTGACAATGACCGCCGCCATTGCGGAGATAAATCTTCTGATTCCGACAGGCAGCTTTTTCAAAAGCGCCGCAAACAACACAACCAAGGCACCCAGTACCAAAGTACCGGCAATGCCCAAGACTGTGCATACGACGCTAATAAGCCATGAAATCGAATTCAGCATATTTTTCCGAGCGGTAGTGAACGGCATCGATGTTTTATCGGTCTTGATGCCACTTTATATACCGCTATTCATCGGGTTATTTTACCACAAAGAGTTCGTCGTGTCAATCGAATTGTCCTTATTCATCATTTATGCGGTTCATGCACGGCTTACCACGCGATTACGCGCTCAAAAAGCCGAAATTTGCCAATAGTATAATATAGCGCAACAAATGGAAATTGCTTGACTATAGTGTACCCAAGTGATATAACTTGACACCAATAAAGGTTGCTTTATTTAAGGTAGTGCTATGGAATATTACGAACTGTTGTTACCGCTTGCACTGATACTGGTGCTGTCAAAATTGCTTTCGATTTCGAGCAAGCGTTTTGGCATGCCTCAAGTTGTGGGAATGCTCGTCGCCGGCTTACTTTTGGGACTGATAAAATACATCCCGGGGCAAACGATTTTCACTGGCGAAACATTAGAAGGGCTGTCTTTCCTTGCGAAAATCGGCGTAATTTTAATTATGTTTTCCGCCGGTATCGAAACCGACATCAGCCAATTCAAAAAAACCGGCGTTGCCTCCGTGGTTATAACGATTCTCGGAGTAATTTTCCCTTTGGCGTTCGGTTTTATCGTTGCGTGTGCATTCAACGGCGGATTTACGGATATGTCGCGTCAGCAGGTTTTAAGCAATCTTTTCTACGGCACGATTTTGGCGGCTACTTCTGTAAGCGTAACCGTGGCAACCTTAAAAGAGCTGGGAAAACTCAACTCCAAAGTTGGCACGTCTATCGTATCCGCCGCCGTACTCGACGACATAATCGGCATTATTCTGCTTTCATTGCTTATTAGCCTAAAAGACAGCGACAATGTGTCGGACGTGGGCATTTCAATAGGAATGATGATTGCCTTTTTTGCGGCGGCTATCGCTGTGGGCAGCGTCATATTCTTGCTGCTTAAATGGATGTCCAAAAAATATGACCACCACCGCAGAATTCCGATATTCGCTTTTGCAACTTGCTTTTTGTTTGCTTGGGCAGCGGAACATTGGTTTGGAGTTGCAGATATCACGGGCGCATATATCGCAGGTCTTATGTTGTCCGGAATTGGCGACCGCAACTATGTTGACCAAAAAATCGAAACAAGCAACTATATGATTTTTGCCCCCGTTTTCTTTGCCAACATAGGTATACAAACTTCTTTTGACAGCCTAAACGGTCAAATGATAGGGTTTGGATTTGCCATAATCGCGGCAGGTATTTTGGGAAAAATCCTAGGTTGCGGACTCGGAGCAAAGATTTGCGGATATTCCAACAAAGACAGTTTGCGCGTCGGACTGGGAATGGTTGTGCGCGCCGAAGTCGCCTTAGTTTGCACGGGGAAAGGCATTTCCGCCGGGCTTGTATCCGAAGGCATTATGCCTTTTATCTTGATTCTTATCATCCTGACTTCGCTGATTACGCCGCTCCTTCTTAAACTCACCTACAAAAACGAGAATGACGTACTGCCTCCCAAAGATATGTTGCAATTTGAAACGACCCCCGCCGCCGAAGCACCCAAAATATAAGACGAAAATAAACAAAACGAAAATAACCGACTTATAAGAGCAGGGACAAGCACTTTAGACCGAAACGTCAAAAAAAACGATGTTGAACCGTTCGGAAATATACAAAATTACTGCGGAATAAATTAAAATGGAAAACACTCAAGCACTGAAATCTGACAGGCTTGGCACAGAGCCAATCGGAAAACTTATTATGAAGATGAGCGGCCCTGCCATACTCTCAATGATGGTGCAAGCTCTTTACAATATAGTTGACAGCATTTTTATCGGCATGTTTGATGCCACAAACGGTGTACTCGCTTTGGCATACGCTCTTCCGATGCAACTTTTGGTCAACGCCTTTGCAATAGGCTTTGCCGTGGGCACGGGGTCTGTAATCTCCCGCAAACTCGGTGAAGGAAAAAACGTCGACGCCGGTGCGGCGGCACAAACGGGTATACTCTTAGCGCTTGTTTGCGGCGCAGTTTTTTTAATCGTCGGTTACTTTTTATCCGAAGGTTTTATACTTGCCTACACTTCCTCGGCTCCTCAAACCGACGCTGCCGACTTGGCAATGGTCACGAAGATGGGCACGGAATATCTTGCAATTTGCACTTGCTGTTCGGTGTCTATGATGATTGAAATTATGCTCAACCGCATTTTACAGTCAATGGGCAATATGATTGTGCCTATGATTACGCAAATAATCGGCGCGGTCACAAATATAGTTCTTGACCCCATTTTTATTCTCGTTTGGGATATGGGCGCGGCAGGAGCGGCAATTGCAACCGTCATCGGTCAAAGCGTTGCCATGTGCATTCCAATTTTTGTTATCCTAAAAGGCAAATGGGATATTCAAATATTCTTTGAAAAAGGTTTTCGCCTGAAAAAAGACATCCTCAAGGAAATTGTCAAAGTGGGACTGCCCTCTATAATTTTGAACGCCATAGGTTCAATTATGTATATGACCGCCAACTTCATTCTAAACGCTTTCCGCGACGCAGTCTGGGCATTCGGTGTATATTTCAAAGTGCAGTCGTTTGTCTTTATGCCCGTTTTCGGACTCAATCAAGGCTGTATGCCGATAATGGGCTACAACTACGGCGCAGGCAATCGCAAACGCTTTGACATGACGTTTAGGCTTTCAATGCTGATTGCGTTTTGCTATATGACGGTAGGATTGACCTTGTTTCACACTCTGCCCGAAGTTTTGCTTGGATTGTTCTCACCCGACACAGCGAATAAAATCGCGGTCGGCACAGAGGCGTTGCGCATTTGCTCGATTGCATTTCCCGTCGCGGCAATAAGCGTCATTATGATTGCTATGTTCAACTCCGTTGGAAAAGGCGTAACCGCTATGCTTATTTCGCTTTTGCGCCAAATCGGCATTTTGCTACCGCTTGGATATTGCCTGTCTGCCTTCACCGATTTAGGGCTGCTGGGCGTTTGGATAGCCTTCCCGATAGCCGAAGCGATAACGACGGTTGTGTTTATCCCCATTGCGCTGCATACGATAAACCGAATTTTTAAACTAAAAGAAACGGAACGTGCCTTTTTGAATGCCAAAAAGATGCCGCTGCCAATAACGGACGAAATGCTATCACAAAACTCTAACATTGCGGCAGAAAATTCCGACTCGGACATTGCCGAAACCGCATGTATGCCGTAAACGGCATAAAGCGTCAAAAGCGTCAAATGCAGACATTTTAACTATAGTAATCATTCTGAGCGATTGACGCGGCTAAATGTGAAAGGCAAAGCAATAGTGTTAAGACAAAAGGATTTCGCATCAATCAAAATTTTCAATAGAAACTGCAAGAAATTGCATAATCACCAAAAAAAACCGCACGACCGTGCGGTTTTTTCATTGTTTGTGTCCCGATTTTGATATTATATATCAAGCAAAACTATTCAATGATTGCTTTGTCCCAATGCTCGTCGGGAGTCAGTCCCAAGAGTTTTGCGACGGTTGATGCTATATTGCTAAGACCGAATTCACCGTCAGCAATTGTGACCTGCGCATTATAGACGATAAACGGAACGGGGTTGAGGCTGTGAGCGGTACGCTTGCTAACCTCCCCGTTTTTGTTTTTCTCCAGCATTTCGTCTGCGTTGCCGTGGTCCGCGGTGACTATAAGCATTGCGCCCGCTCTGTCGATTTCGGGCAAAAGCCTGCCCAGAGCCAAATCAACGGCTTCAACACCGATAATCGTAGCGTCCAAATTTCCTGTGTGACCAACCATATCACCGTTTGGATAATTGCAACGCAAAAAGCCGTATTTCCTGCTTCTAAGCGCTTCAATCAGTTTGTCGGTGACCTCTGCGGACTTCATCCAAGGACGCTCGTCAAAGGATACTTTGTCGCTTTCGACCTCTTCCCAGTCTTCCAGTTTATCACTGAATTTTTCACTGCGGTTTCCATTCCAAAAATAGGTAACGTGCCCGTATTTTTGCGTTTCGGAAACGGCATATTCCTTGATGCCGTTAGACACCAAAAACTCCGTAAGCGTATGCTTGATTTTGGGCGGTTCGACCAAAAATTTTGCCGGCAATTTCAAATCTCCGTCATATTGGAGCATTCCTGCAAATTCCACTTCAGGCATATTTTTTCTGTCAAACTTGTGAAAATTTTTATCTTCAAACGCCATCGAAATTTCAATCGCGCGGTCGCCTCTGAAATTGAACAAAATCACGCTGTCGCCGTCATTCATCGCGCCAACGGGCTGACCGTTATCTCTGATAACGAAGGCGGGCAAATCTTGGTCTATGAC
>CAYIYN010000027.1:0-16566 GCA_964367645.1 uncultured Bacteroidaceae bacterium | reverse complement strand
CCCTTTAGGGGGAACGCGATTGGGGAAACACCTGAGGAAGGGGGAAACTTCAAGATAATTGTTTTTCCAGTGGCGACTCTTCGGCTGCGCTCAGAGTGACAATCTAATAATGTGTAAAACCGCGATATTTAGATGAAGAACGAGAAAGCCCCCTTCACAATCGACAGGAGCGTACTTTGCGTACGTGACTGCTGAGGGTGGAGGGGGCTGACGATGTTATTCGCCTAATAGCAGATGTTCGCACTATGCAATACGCAGACTTGTAAAACCGCAATAAAGCGATGAAGAGCGCGAAAAGCCCCCGCGAAGCAGACCGAAGCGTACTTATGTGTACGTGAGGGTTGCGCCACGGGGGCTTGACAATGCTATTCGCGGTTTAGTGCGGTTTTACTCCCATTCGATAGTCGCAGGGGGTTTTGTCGTAATATCATAAACAACGCGGTTGACACCCTCCAACTTGCCGATACGGTCGGATGCGGCGCGGAGCACGGGGAAAGGAAGTTCCGCCCAGTCTGCAGTGACGGCATCGTGGGTGTTTATGGCACGCAGAGCGATCATATGACCGTAGAGGCGTTCACCGTTTTGCACGCCCGTGGTCAAACTATCGTTGATAATGGCGAAATATTGCCAAATGCTGTTGCCAAGTCCGGCATTTTCAATTTCTTCACGGAAGATAGCGTCTGCTTCGCGCAGGATTGCAAGTTTCTCACGCGTGACTTCGCCAACGCAGCGGACTCCGAGTCCGGGACCGGGGAACGGCTGACGACCCACGATATAATCGGGAAGTCCCAGTGCGCGACCGACTTCTCTGACTTCAAATTTATACAAATCGCGTACGGGTTCAACAAGACCTTCAAAACCGATGTTGGCAGGCAGACCGCCCACGTTGTGATGCGATTTGACGAGTTTGTTTTTGCCGTCTGTGCCGCTTTCGATGATATCGGGCAGGATTGTACCTTGCGCCAAAAACTCGATATTGCCCAGTTTTTTGGCTTCGTCTTCAAAAACGCGGATAAATTCTTCGCCTATAATTTTGCGTTTTGTTTCAGGATTGGTGACACCTTTAAGTCTGTCCAAAAAGCGGTCAACAGCGTCGACGGCAATCAAATTCATTCCAAACTGATTTTTGAAAACGTTTTGAACTTGTTCAAACTCGCCTTTGCGCAACAACCCGTGGTTTACAAACACGCAGACAAGCGACTCCGGCGCAGCTTTATGGAGCAATGCCGCGCAAACAGAACTGTCAACGCCGCCGGATAATGCAAGAAGGACTTTTTTGCCTTTTAATTTCGCGCTTAGTTCCGTTATCTGGTTTTCAATGAAATTGCTTTGCATAAAAAAATCTCCTTATTTTTCAATAGGGAGATTATACAACTTTGGTTTTTGTTTGGCAAGTTTACAAGACCTTGCCATAAACTTTTTTTTATATTTCGTCGCGTTTTGACAAAAACGCTTTTGTCTTTTCGCTTTGAGGGTTTTCAAACACTTGATACGGCGTGCCGCATTCCTCAATGACGCCGTCGGACATAAAGATAACCTTGTCGGCAACGTTACGCGCAAATTCCATTTCGTGTGTAACAACTATCATAGTGCTGTCACCCGACTTAAGCCCCTTTATAACTTTCAGCACTTCGCCCGTAAGTTCGGGGTCGAGCGCGCTTGTCGGCTCGTCAAAGCAAAGTATATCGGGTGATAAAGCAAGCGCACGCGCTATGGCAATACGCTGCTGCTGTCCGCCTGAAAGTTCGCAAGGATAGGCATTTGCTCTGTCATCAAGTCCAACGCGTTCCAAAAGAGAGTGCGCTCTGCCGTTTATTCCGATAATTGCATCGGAACGCAAACGCAAGCAAGCACGGTAATATTCTTTGAGTTTCAAGCCGCTTTTTCTGAGTGACTTGTATTCTTTTCTCAAGCGTTCTTTTTCAAGCAGTTCTGCCGCGATACGGACGTTTTTTAGCACCGTCATATGCGGGAAAAGGTTGAACGACTGAAATACAAGCCCAAAATGCAAGCGTTTTTTGCGTATATCGTCGGATTTTTCATTTTTGATGTTATCGCCGTCAAACAGCATTTCGCCGTTGATAATAATTTGCCCTGCGTCTGCCTTTTCCAAAAAGTTTAGGCATCTTAGCAGCGTGGTTTTGCCGCTGCCGGACGAGCCGATTATCACCAGCACTTCGCCCTTTTGCATATCAAAATCAATGCCTTTTAGCACTTCGGTCGCGCCGAAAGATTTCCTAAGTCCTTTAACTTCAAGAATAGGCGGATTTGTTGTTAAGTTTTTCAGTTCTTCCGACATATTACCACCTATATCTTATAGTAATTCAATTTCTTTTCGAGCCAGCCGAACAAGAGCGTCAGCAAGCCAACGAATATCAGATAGAACACGCCCGTGTAGAAGAGCGGCCATATCAATGCGTTGAGTGACATAATATTGAATGCGACAAACAGAATTTCGCTTACGGCGATAATTCTCGCAAGCGAGGTATCCTTGACGAGTGTAATGACTTCGTTGGACATGGGCGCGAGAATGCGCTTTATCACTTGCGGCAAAATTACATGATAAAAAGTTTGTGCTTTTGTCATGCCCAAAACCTGCGACGCTTCGTTTTGTCCCCACGGAATGCTTTGAATTCCACCGCGATAGATTTCGGAAAAGTACGCCGCGTAGTTTATTACAAACGCAGCGAGAGCCGCAACAAACCTTGATGAGAACATCGCGTCAAACGTGGCGTTTCCTGTGGCAAGCGTCGGCCATGCATAGCCAAAAACAAGCCCCGGAACGTAAAATACGACGATCAGTTGGAGCATAAGAGGAGTGCCTCTTATTATCCATACAAACGTGCGTACCAGCCACTGCAAGGGCTTGAAGTGCGACAGCGAGCCGAAGGAAATCAAAAGGCCGAGGGGTAAAGCGAGTAGCAAAGTGAATGCAAAGAGCATTACCGTACTGCCAAACCCCTCGAGCAATTGTATTGTTATTTCTGAAAAAGACATTTATTTATCCTTTCGTTTTTCTGAAGTTTAATATTACTCGGTTATGAGTGCATTGTCAACGCCGTATTTCTGTGCAAGAGCAAGCAACGTGCCGTCGGCAATCAATTCATTAATTGCGGCGTTTACTTTTGCTACCATATCACTGCCTTTTCTGAAACCGACTGCATATTCCTCTGCTTCAAGTTGGATTGCGGTGACTATTGACAGGTCAGCGTAATCGCCTTTTCCAACCATACTGTTTGCCATAATCAAGTCAATGACTGCAAAATCAACGTTGTTTCCGGCTTTGACTTCAAGAAGTGCATTGCTTTGTGCCGTAACGGAAGTGACGTTTGCTTCATCGGTCAAACCTTTTGCAGCAGTTTCGCCGGCAGAGCCTGCTTCAGCAACGGCTTTCTTGTCTGCAAGCGATTCGACGGAGGTGTATGAGGCGAGGTTTGCGGTTTTTACTACGACGCACTGGGTATTGTTCAGATAGGACTGTGTGAATTCAACTTGACCTTTTCTTTCGTCATTGACGGTGAAGCCGTTCCAAATGCAGTCGATACTCTTTGCGTTTAGCTCGATAATTTTGTCATCCCAGTTGATAATTTGGAATTTTGCGGACATGCCCAGTTTTTCGGCAACGGCATTTGCAAATTCCGTATCAAAACCGACAAGGTCGCCGGATTCGGGATCGGGATAGTTCATTGGTTCATAGAGCGTGATTCCACAAATAAGTGTGCCCTTGCCCTCAATGTATTCGGCATCGGTTTGTCCATTGCCTTTGTTGCATGCGGTCAAAGCGAATGCGCCGCAAGCAGCGAGTGCTACAATCAATAGTACGCAGATAAGTTTTTTCATAAAATCTCTCCAAATTTTTTATTAATGTCGTTTCATCAATTTAGCGTGGTGAAGTGTCATTGTTTGCATTATACTTTAGCAAACTGAATTTGTAAAGCGATTTTTCATATATTTTTAAAAATTTTTTTATTTGCTAAAACAGTCGCATTTTTGGGTCAATTTGCATAAAATGACGTCCTTTTTTGTCATGCGCTTTGCATAAGATGACATCCTTTTGTCATGCGCTTTGTATTGATTCTTTTATTAACGTATCAATTTATTATTTATATATCTTTACTTTTTTTTGCTTGCAAAAATAACTGTTGAGCAACTGTTGCGATTTTTACGCTTGATTTACAATTCCCCGCCTGATTTTTTCTTTTATCGTTATACAAGCAAAAAACGTTGACAATAACGATTGCTTGGAATACAATATGATAAACCGTTGAAGGGAAGAAACCCGAAAAATGCCTTAAAGAGAGTCCGCGGCGGTGGGATGCGGATAAGAAACGTGTCGGTTAATATGGGTCCTAGAGGGTTGCCGCGAAATGAATAAAGTAGTGGCAGACGTCAGTCCGCGTCAAGGACAAGGCTGTGATAGCAGTCGCTAAGTGGGAGAAACAGCGATGTTTCTTCAAGCGCGGTGGTACCGCAAAACTGTGATGTTTTGTCCGTGCAGATACTATGTATTCTGCGCGGATTTTATTTTTCCGCCGGATAAATAAAAAAGGAGGGCTATGGCCTTATGAGCAAACAAAACGACGTCCCTTACAAAGTGTACCTTGCAGAAAACGAGATGCCCAAGGCATGGCTAAACATACGCGCGGATATGAAGACGGATCACCGTCCTTTGTTAAACCCTGCCACGATGCAACCTGTCGCGGTGGAAGATTTGAGCCGCGTTTTTTGCACGGAACTTGCAAAGCAGGAACTGAACAACACCGACCCGAATATCGAAATCCCAACCGAAATCCGTGATTTTTACAAGATGTACCGTCCCTCCCCGTTGGTCAGAGCGTACTGTCTGGAAAAAATGCTGGACACTCCTGCGGAAATCTATTATAAATTCGAGGGTAACAACACAAGCGGTTCACACAAACTTAACAGCGCAATCGCACAGGCGTACTACGCAAAACAGCAAGGGCTGACAGGTTTAACCACCGAAACAGGCGCAGGACAATGGGGCACTGCGCTAAGCATGGCATGCGGATATTTTGGTCTTGATTTGACCGTTTATATGGTGCGTTGCAGTTACGAACAAAAACCGCAACGCCGCAGTGTGATGAACGTATACGGCGCAAATGTTATCGCCTCGCCATCCGACACTACGGAAGTGGGCAAAAGAATGCTTGCTCAATTCCCCGACAATACCAGCGGAAGCCTCGGCACGGCAATATCCGAAGCGGTTGAAGCCGCAATTACCACGCCCGGCAGAAGATACGTTCTCGGCAGCGTTCTTAATCAAGTAGTGCTACATCAATCCATAATCGGTTTGGAAAGCAAAGCGGCGCTTGAAAAAATTGACCGTTATCCCGATATAATCATAGGTTGCGCCGGCGGCGGAAGCAACTTAGGCGGCCTTATGGCGCCGTTTATGCGCGACAAACTGCAAGGCAAAGCATCTCCAAAATTTATCGCTGTCGAGCCTTTGAGTTGTCCCTCTTTGACGCAAGGTTCTTATGCGTATGATTTTTGCGATACGGGCAGAGTTACGCCTCTTGCAAAGATGTACACTCTCGGCAGTGACTTTATTCCCGCGCCGTCGCACGCAGGCGGATTGAGATACCACGGAATGAGCCCGATATTAAGTCAACTTTATTACGACGGATTTTTGGACGAAGCGAGGGCTATAAGTCAGGTTGACGTGTTTGAAGCCGCAGTTAAGTTCGCTAAGTGCGAAGGCACCCTACCCGCTCCCGAATCCGCTCACGCCATTAAAGTTGCAATGGACGAAGCCATAAAATGCAGAGAAACGGGCGAAAAGAAAACCATTTTGTTCGGACTTACGGGCACTGGATATTTTGATATGATTTCATACGACAAATATCTAAACGGCACTCTGACCGACTGCGCGCCAACCGAAGATTCGCTTGAATCGAGCAGAAAACACCTTCCGACTTCAAACGAAAAATAATATCAAGCACACATTAGTGCTAAAATTTGCAATACACAATAATAAAAGCGTTCCGCAGTGCGGAACGCTTTTTTGAAATTAACTTTTCGTAAGTCTTTGATTTTGCTTAACAACCTTTTTTTGCGATTAATCCAATTCAAACGCGCCGGTGTAGAGTTGATAATATTTACCTTTCAGTTTTAACAGTTTTTCGTGATTGCCGCTCTCAATTATTTTTCCGTGTTCAATCACCAAAATGACGTCGGCGTTGCGAACTGTGGACAGACGGTGAGCGATGACGAACACCGTTCTGCCTTGCATCAATTTATCCATGCCCTGCTCAATAAGTTTCTCCGTGCGCGTATCTATAGAACTTGTCGCTTCGTCAAGAACCAATACGGGCGGATTTGCAACAGCGGCGCGGGCGATTGATAACAACTGTCGCTGTCCTTGCGAAAGGTTGTTGCCATCTCCTGAAAGCACCGTGTCATAGCCGTTTGGCAAGTGGCTTATAAAATAATCGGCATTTGCGAGTTTTGCCGCAGACACCACTTCTTCATCAGTTGCGTCGAGTTTGCCAAATCGGATATTTTCCATAACGGTGCCGCTAAATAGGTGAGTATCTTGAAGCACCATAGCCATAGATTGACGCAAGTCTTCTTTCTTTATCTTCTTGATGTTGATTTTGTCAAAGCGGATTTTGCCTTTGTCGATGTCGTAAAAACGGTTGATAAGGTTGGTTATGGTTGTTTTGCCTGCGCCCGTTGAACCGACAAGAGCGACTTTCTGCCCGGGTTTGGCTTCTAGATTGATATCGCTCAATACGTTGTTTATGTTGTCGTAGCTAAACGAAACGTTCTCAAATTCAACCGCACCTTTCCACTTGACGTACGTTGTCGTATCGGACGCTTTATGATAGTGTTTCCACGCCCAAACGCCCGTATACTCGTCGCATTCTTTGATATTGCCGTCGTTATCTTCAACCGCGTTCACCAAAGTCACGTAGCCTTCGTCTTCTTCGGATTTGGCGTCAATCAATTCAAAAATTCTCTCCGCACCCGCAAGTCCTAACAATATGGAATTAATTTGCTGCGCCATTTGCGCTATCGGATTGCCGAACTGTCTTGAATACTGCAAAAACGCGACGAGCTTGCCAAGTGTCATGCCGCCGAAACCGCTTATTGCCATTATAGTGCCGCCGATTGCCGTTACTGCATAATTGATATAGCTGATATTGCCCATTATCGGCATCAAAACATTGGCATAAGTGTTTGCTTTACGCGAAGTATAGCGCCACTTGACGTTGTGATTGTCAAATCCCTCTTTTTCGGCATTTTCGTGGCAGAACGCTTTTACCTCTTTCATTCCGTCGATATGTTCTTCGACATAGCCGTCAAGCGCACCCACTTCAACTTGTTGGCGCATAAAGTGTTTGCCGCTCTTTCCCGCGACAAATTTCATTATGACAAGCATTATGACAAGCATAACGACTATAAACAGCGTGAGGAGAGGCGAAAGAATTATCATCATAACGAAAATTGCGATAAGCGTAAGTCCATTTGAGATAATATTCGGAAGGCTGCTGGACATCAATTCTCTAAGCGTATCAGTGTCGTTTGTATAACGGCTCATCAAATCGCCGTGAGAATGTTCGGCATAAAACTGCACGGGAAGGCGCTGCATACGCTCAAACATCCGGTCGCGTATATCGCGCTGTATCTCCGTTGTTATTTTTGTGAGAATATAATTAAACGCATAGTGCAATAAAGCGCCGACAAGATACACTATCGCCATAAGAAGCACAAAAACAGCAAAGTCTGCGATGGTGACTGCGTTTGAGCCTTGCGCCAGCGGCACGATATAATCGTCTATCATTTTTGACAGCATAAACGTGCCAATGGTGTTTGCTCCGACGTTAATCAGAAGACACAAAAACGCAACGACAAGTTTTGCTTTGAAAGGCAAAAGATATGACAATATGCGTTTGAAGGTTGCCTTGGGGTTTTTGACCTTGAACTCGTCATTCTTTTTGGGTGCGGTATTTTTATTTTTATTCTTAATCATTTTCGTCCGCCCCCTTTTGTTGAGATTCAAAAACGTCACGATAGATTTCGTTGCGCGCTAAAAGTTCGTCGTGCGTGCCGACGTCGTTTATTTTTCCGTCGTTTAGCACAACAATTCTGTCCGCATCGCTGACAGACGTAATGCGCTGGGCGATAATCAGGACGGTAGTGCCTTCAAACTCGCTCCTCATACTTTCTCTTATGGCTTTGTCCGTTGCGGTATCGACAGCCGAAGTGCTGTCGTCTAAAATCATAATTTTAGGGTTTTTTAGAAGTGCCCGCGCTATGCAAAGACGCTGTTTTTGTCCGCCGGACACATTGACGCCGCCGCGTCCCATCATCGTATTAAAGCCGTCGGGGAATGAGGTTATAAAATCGTGCGCCTGCGCGGCTTTTGCCGCGTGCTCAACTTGCTCGTCGCTTGCGTCAGGATTACCCCACTTGAGATTTTCTTTGATTGTGCCGGAGAACAGCACGTTCTTTTGAAGCACCATTCCGATAGCACCGCGAAGATTTTCAATTTTATAATCTTTAACGTCTATACCTCCGATTTTCACGCTTCCGTCAAGCACGTCGTAAAAGCGCGGGATAAGCTGAATAAGCGTCGTTTTGGCGGAGCCTGTAGCACCGATAATGCCGATGGTTTCGCCGGATTTTATGTGCAAGTCGATGTTTTCAAGGTTTAAAATTTCGGGATTTTTGCTGTAACTGAAATCAACGTTTTCAAAGTCGATACTTCCGTCTGCGGGTTTAGCGTCGGTCGCATTTTCCTTGTCAACTATGTCAAGTTCTTCGTCAAAAACTTCCACAACACGTTCCATTGAAGCGCGTGACATAACAATCATGACAAATACGACAGCCACCATCATGAAGGAAGTCAGTATCTGCATAACGTAACTCAAAAATGCCGAAAGCGAGCCGACAAGCATATCGCCGACGATTATCTGATTGCCGCCAAACCAAACTATGGCAATCATGCAAGCGTAGATAACGACCTGCATAAACGGCATTGCGATAACAAGCAGCTTTTCGGCGTTAAATTGCAGTTTTTGAACGTCGCCGCTGACTCCTTTCCATTTTTTGATTTGGTGATCTTCTCTGACAAACGCTTTTACCGTGCGTATTCCGACAAGGTCTTCTTGCACCACTTCGTTCAAATCGTCATAGCGGTTGAGCATTTTCATAAAGCGCGGATAGACAAATTTGATGCCGATAGACATTAATATAAGCAGTACAGGCAGCGCAACCGCAAAAACAAGCGACAATTTGGCATTGATGGAAATGGACATCAAAAGCGCGAGTATAAGCATAACAGGCGCACGAACAAGCATCCTTATTATCATCATATACGCCATTTGTATAAGATTTACATCAGTCGTGAGCCTTGTCACCATACTGGCAGTGTTGAAATGGTCAAGATTGGCAAAGCTGAAATTTTGAACTTTGTAATAGAGTTTTTGTCTGACGTTTGAGGCAAAGCCCGTTGAAGCGATAGCCGCGTACCGTCCTGACATAACTCCGCAGGCGAGCGAAAGCAAAGCCATACCCACCATAATCAGTCCGCAGACGACAATGTAAAGAGTACGGTCAGTCAGTGTGAACCAATGCCAATACAACGTGCCAAATTGCAAACCGAAATTAAACTGCGTCGTGTCTGCCATTCCGACGTTGATTATCTGTGCCATAATCAGAGGTATGATGACCTCCAAGATGACTTCGACAACCACATAAACCGAAGTCAAAATCGACGGGGTTTTGTATTCACCGACGCATTTCAGAAGTTTGGATACGGTGTGTGCACCAAACTTTTTCTTTGTTTTGCTTTTTTTTGAATTTTCCATATATAGACCGTATTCAGTATTCTATAACATAATTAACGTATAATGAAAACTGTTTTTGCTAAATATCTATACTTTTAAGTTGCTGCGCCCAAAATACGGTCGTTTTTTCTTTTCGTATCTTGATAACTTTATGAAAAAGTGTTGCAGCTCTACAAAAAAAGTTTCCGCAAATTGTGTTCGCTGAAACTTAATTGCTTTGTATTTTGGCTGATTAAATTAAGCGTTCAACACAAAGTCCCGCGCTGAGTCAAACGAATCGAATACTTCGGTATTGTCACCGTTCTCGTTTTCAATTTTAACTGTGACGGGATAATGACAGAAAGCAAGCGTTGTTAGTGCTTGCTTTTTGTCGGCAAATTGCTTTTCGTTTTCAGATACAAGAGTAATTGTCATACATTAATGATGCGGCAGATTTTTTTCTTGGTAATCATAAAGAACAAATCAAGAATCCACACAATCAATCCAAGACCTATGAGTCTGATAATGCCTGCGACAATTTTGCCTTCCGAGAGTCTTGTGATTGCACCCAAAATCCATGCCGTCACAGGGATAATCGCCAAAATGAGGCTTACGATGTAGGGAAGACCAAAATAGTCTTTTTTTGCTTTGCTTGCCATAACTTTTTCCTCCAGGTTTATTATTATTGTTATTTTGTTATTTTGTTATTTTGTTATTTTGTTACAAGCGATTAAATTAATGAATACGCATTTTGTCAAGTTTGTGCCGCTTATTTTGACTTGATTAGCTCCGTTCAAGTTGGTTTCCGCCTCATTTGCTTTGATTCGTTCAATTTGGTTTCCGCCTCATGGTGTTATTTGTTTTGCTGTTATTATGATTAGCGCTTTGTTGCTTATTATCCTTTTAGTATCGGCGTTCTTGCGGCGCGAACCTCGTCTGGTCGCTTTATCTTAGCACAGTTTGGTGCGCTGTGCAATCTTTCTGGGTTTTCAAATGCCAAATTGTACAGATAGCGCAATATTTCAGCCGCACAATCAAGAGTTTCTTTGTTTTCCGTTTCGGTGGGTTCAAACATCAGTGCTTCGTGGACTATCATAGGAAAATACATTGTGGGAGGATGAACACCCGCATCAATCATCGACTTGGCAACGTCCAGCGCGCTGACTCCGGTTTTTTCTTTAAGCCCTTGAAGCGATATAACAAATTCGTGCATGCAGAATCTGTCTTGCTCTGTTTCAAACAAATCTTTAATTTTTGACTTTAGATAATTGGCGTTAAGCACAGCCGTCTTGGAGGCTTCTTTCAGCCCTTCTCCTCCAAGAGTCACTATATACGCAAGGGCCTTGACATAGACCCCAAAATTTCCATAGAAGGACGTGACCTTGCCTATACTGTTCTCGCCGTACGAAAAGTCATAACCTTTCTGTGTCTTTACAACCGACGGATTGGGCAGGAATATCTTTAGAGCCTCTTTGCAGCCGACAGGCCCACTGCCGGGACCGCCGCCGCCGTGAGGCGTTGAAAAAGTTTTGTGCAAGTTAAGGTGAACAACGTCAAATCCCATATCGCCAGGTCTTACAATTCCCATGACCGCGTTCAGATTTGCACCGTCATAATAGAGCAATCCACCCGCTTCGTGAACGATTTTATCAATAGCGGAAATGTTCTTTTCAAACAGCCCGAGCGTCGTTGGGTTTGTCAGCATAAGTGCGGCGGTATCCTCTCCTACGACTGCTTTCAGTTCGTCAATATCAACGCCTTTTTCGTCGTTTGATTTAACGGATATAACTTCAAATCCCGCCATAGCAGCGGACGCGGGATTGGTGCCGTGCGCGCTGTCGGGTACTATAATTTTGCTGCGCTTTAAGTCCCCTCTTTGTTCGTGGTATTTCTTTATGAGTTGCAGTCCCGTATACTCTCCGTGAGCACCCGCGCAAGGCTGAAGCGTCACTGCGTCCATTCCTGTAATTTCGCACAAATAGGCACTTAAAGTTGCCATAACATCAAGTGAACCCTGCACTTCGTCTATTTTCTGTCTTGGATGAACTGCTGAAAAACCTTCAAGCGAAGCAATCTCCTCATTGACTTTGGGGTTGTATTTCATTGTGCAACTACCCAGAGGATAAAAGCCGTCGTCAACACCGAAAGCGCGTTTTGACAGAGCGGTATAATGCCGCACCAAATCGACTTCGGCAACCGACGGAAGAATGGGCATGACTTGTCTTTCAAAAATTCCCAAATCCGTTTTAGGCACACTCAACGGTGCAAATGTGACGGCGCGTTTTCCGTTTTTTGAAATTTCAAATATGGTTTTCATTTGAGCATTTCTCCCACAATTTTTACAACCTTATCCATTGATGCTCTGTTCGCTTTTTCCGTACAGCACCAAAGAATGCTGTCGCCGTCAAGCATAAGACCGCCCAATATGTTTTCTTTTTTAAGTGCGTCAAGTATGGCTTCTGCCTTGCCCTCCGTCACGGTCACGAACTCGTGAAAGAATTCGCCGCTGTATGCCATTTTTGCGCCGATTTTTGTAAGTTCACTCGCAAAATAATGCGCGTTTGAAGTGCAGGCAGTTGCAACTTCTTTCAGCCCTTCCGCCCCCACTGCCGCAAGATATACTGACACCGTAAGAGCGCAAAGCGCTTCGTTGGAGCAGATGTTGCTTGTGGCTTTGTCGCGGCGTATATGTTGCTCGCGCGCTTGCAGTGTCAACACATATGCGCGGTTACCCTCCGCGTCAACGGTTTCGCCCACAATGCGCCCGGGTATCTTTCTCATATCCATAAGCGTTGTCGCCATATATCCTATATACGGCCCGCCGAATGACATCGGCAGTCCCAAAGGCTGCGCCTCTCCAACGGCAACGTCCGCACCAAGTTCGCGCGGCGATTTTAAAAGTCCGAGAGAAATCGGATTGCAGTTAAGTACGAGTTTTCCGCCTGTTTTGTGGCAGTCGTCGGCAACCGCAGATACATCTTCAATCAGTCCGTAAAAGTTGGGACTTTCAAGATAGACCGCTCCCACTTCGCCGATATCGTCCGGAAGATATGCCCTGCCGTCCACGGTGTCCAACACGTCCAGTTTTATGCCGCGCACATTTAGATACGTGCTCAAAACGTCGATAATATCGGGATTAATGTTGTCAAAAGTGACCACACGTTTGACTTTGTCACAGCACATAATGCACGCTTCCGCCGCCGCCGTTGAGCCGGAGTAATGCGAGGCGTTGGAAACGTCCATTCCCGTAAGATTGCATATCATAGTTTGATATTCAAAAATCGCCTGCAAAATACCTTGTGACAATTCCGCCTGATAGGGAGTGTATGCCGTAACGAATTCCGAGCGCGACGTTATGGCTTTGACAACCGACGGAATAAAATGGTCATAACTGCCAGCACCCAAAAAAATGCTGTCGTACACGCGGTTACGCTTGGATATCGCTTTAAGTATTTCAAAAGTTTCCTGTTGGGATTTACCTTCAGGCAAATTCAACTTTTTTGCGCGTAATTTTGTAGGAATGTCAAAAAACAAATCGTCAACGCTGTTAACGCCTATCATTTTTAACATTTCCCCTCTTTCAGAATCATTTAAAGATAAATAATCTGCCATATTATTTTTCCATTTTGTCGTATTCGGCTTCACTCATAAGGTCGGTTGGAATTTCTTCCGCGTCGATTTTGCATATCCACGCTGCCATTGCGTCTTTGGTTATAAGTTCGGGGAAATCTTCCAATGCCTTATTGATTTCGACCACGACTCCGCTAACAGGGGCGATGATTTCGCTGACCGCCTTTACGGACTCGATTTCGCACATACTTTCGCCTGCAACAATCGCTTGTCCGACTTCGGGAAGGCCGATATATACAATGTCGCCCAGTGCATTTGCGGCAAATTTGCTGATTCCGACGGTGACTTTGTCCTCGTCGATTTGTACCCATTCGTGAGTTTTTAAAAACTTTATCATTTTTATCTCCTTGTCCGATTTACGGTTATTCTTATCAAATTTTGTTTGCCGTTTACGGCAATTCAAACTGCTTTATTTGGCGCGTTTATAAAAAGGCATTGGCACCACTTCAAGTTTCAATCTTCTGCCTCTGACATCTGCTTCAAGGTCTTTATCTACATAGTCTTTTTTCACACGTAACATGCAAACGGGGTAGCCAAGCGTCGGGCAATGTGTTCCCGAAGTGACGTATCCGACTTCCTGCTCTCCGCTATATACAGGGCAATGCTCTCTGACAATTCCTCTGTCAATAACCTTTGCGCCGACTCTGCAATACACAGGAGTATGCGCGGCAATTGCTTCCTTTCCGATAAAGTCGTCTTTTTGCATTTTGATTGCAAAATTCAACCCTACTTCGTTTACAGGAATATCGTCGCTAAGTTCATGTCCGTAAAGAGGCATTGATGCTTCAAGGCGCAGAGTATCGCGCGCGCCAAGTCCGCACGGGAGCACACCAAATTCCTCGCCTGCCGCAAGCAACATATCGTAGAGTTGTTCGGCGAGTGCGGAAGAGCAATAAAGTTCAAATCCGTCTTCTCCCGTATAACCCGTTCTGGAAATATAACAAGATATCCTTCCGCCTGCATTAACGTCCGTTTTGAAAGTGTAATTTTTCTCGGGAATATCTTCGCTTTTTAATAATTTTGAAATTAAATCAATCGCTTTTGGACCCTGTACTGCGATTTGCGCTATATCTTCGGAGCGATTGGCACAAAAAACATCTCTGGGCATATGCGATTTTATCCACTCAAAGTCTTTGTCGACGTTTGCGCCGTTTACAACCACCCAAAACTTGTCCCAGCCCTCGCGGTAAATAATGACGTCATCAACTGCGCCGCCCCTTTCGTTGGGAAGGAGAGAATAACGGCATTGTCCGTCGTACATTCCGCGTATATCGTTTGTGAGAACTGCGTTAAGCGCGTTTTCGGCGTTTGCTCCGCGAAGGATGATTTCACCCATGTGCGACACGTCAAACAGTCCGACTGCGTTTCTGACCGCATTGTGCTCAGCAATAACTCCGCTGTATTGCACGGGCAAATCGTATCCTGCAAAATCCACGATTTTACCGCCAAGTTCAATATGTTTGTTATAAAGAGGTGTCCTTTTTGCCATCGTTTCCTCCGTCCTTATTTTTTATAAGTCGCCAAACCGAATATGTCTTCGCACGCTTCGGCTATGCTTTCACAAACTGTCGGATGAGCGTGAATCGTGGATGCAATCTGATGCGCCGTCAACTTGTTTTTTACGGCGAGTGCAAGTTCTCCAACCAATTCCGTAACTCCGTTTCCAAACAACTCTGCGCCCACAATCACGCTTTTATCGTTGCAATAAACCTTAATAAAGCCTCTGTTACTTCCGTTTACCAAATATTTTCCGTTTGCGCCCAAGAGGAACTTACCTGCTCTTGCTCCTTCAAAGTTTATGTCGCCCACAACGGCGATTTCAGGTGTTGTATAAACACAAGACGGACAGACGGAAAGGTCAACCGACGGGGCTTTTTTGAGCATGGTGTCAACAGCGACGATTGCGCTTGATGCCGCGTAGTGCGCCAGTTGCACTCTGCCGGTGACGTCGCCCGCGGCGTAAATTGCCTCAACACCGCTCCACATATTGTCATTCACGGACAGGAATTTCCCTTCTATCAATCCCACGCTTTCAAGTCCAAGACCGCCCAAATTGGCTTTTCTGCCTATGGCAACGATAACAGCGTCGCAAGGTACAGTTTCTTCCGATCCGTTTTTGGAATACGCTACCGCTGTCTTTTCAATCTTAATCACCTTTGCTGAGGTAACAATTTTTATTCCACGGGTTTTTAACATCGAGGCTAACTGCACGGTGATTTCCTTAGAAAACATCGGAAGTATTTTATCCATTGCCTCAATCACGGTGACGGTTTTTCCTATTCCCGAAAGATAGGATGCGAACTCCATTCCGATGACGCCGCCGCCGATAACGACGATATTTTCCCCTTTTACGGGCGCGAACAACACTTCGTCGGAGCTAAGAGCGTTTTCAATGCCGTCTATTGGCAGCCGCGCAGGCGATGAGCCTGTTGCAATAAGGATATTTTCCGTTTCAAGCAGTTCGTCCCCAACGCGCACCGCACGCGCGCCCTCCAGTTTGCCATCACCTTGGTACAGTGAAATACCGCCTGACTTAACGAGTGACAAGATGCCCTCTCTAAGTGTCGCGGTTATATTATCCTTTCTCTTATAAGCGGCGTCTTGGTCAAAAGTTACGCCGTCGGTTATTATGCCGAGATTCTGCCATTCGCTTCTTGAATAAAAAAGTTCGGAGGAGTGCAAAAGCGCTTTTGTTGGGATACAGCCGCGGTTTAAGCAAGTGCCGCCCAGTTCGGTCTTTTCCACAAGTGCCACTTTCATGCCGTACTTTGCGCCGCGGATTGCGCCCGTATAACCGGCAGGACCGCCACCGATAACGACAAGGTCAAACACCATACAATTCTCCTCTTATCCGCTCGGCAGTATCGCCGTTTGCGGTTTTTATATCCATACCTATAAGTTCGGCTTTTATTCTCGTAGTCAGTCCCAAATCCAGACTGTCGGTGAAGACTTCCGCGCCGCTTACTGTTTCGTTTTTAAAAAAAAGTCCAATTTCGACTTTCACGCCCTCGAAGACAAGAGGCATACGCAAATCAAACTTTTGCTTCTTTCCGTAGCGCCATTCGTCGGAGGCAAAAAAAGCAGTTGCGGGAAGTATTGCCGCCGCGCCGAGTTCGATAGGTTTTTTTGAACGATATTCCGC
>CAYIYN010000026.1:12557-16762 GCA_964367645.1 uncultured Bacteroidaceae bacterium | reverse complement strand
GAGAAAGACCTCGAAAATTTGTTTTATGAAGTCGAGCAGCCGCTCGCCGTAGTTTTAAAAAACATGGAGGAGCGCGGCTTTGGCGTTGACACAAGTCAACTGGAAAAACTGCAAGTTAAATACAGCGGTATCGTTGAAGATTTGACGGAAAAGATTTATGATGCGGCAGGGTTTAGATTCAATGTAGCATCTCCAAAACAACTGGGCGAAGTCTTGTTTGACAAATTGGGGCTGAAACACGGCAAAAAAACAAAGACGGGATATAGCGTCGGTGAGGACGTGCTTTTGACGCTTTCTGACGAGCATCCCGTCGTGCCGCTAATCCTAGAATGGCGACATTTCAACAAACTGCTCTCGACATACGTTTCAGGCTTGCAACCGCTTGTTATAAGAGGCAGAATTCACACGGAATTCAATCAGTGCATCACGGCAACCGGAAGACTGAGCAGCACCAATCCTAATCTTCAAAATATTCCCGTGCGCGGCGACGAGGCAAAAGACGTGAAGTCCGCTTTTGTGCCGACACAAGGCAACGTTCTCATTTCCGCCGATTACAGCCAGATTGAACTTAGACTTTTGGCGCATTTCAGCGATGACGAAAAACTGATTGACGCATATAACAATTCTGACGATATACACGCTCTCACCGCCTCGCAGATATTGAATAAACCGATAGAAAAAGTTACGCCGTCCGAGCGCCGCGACGCAAAGGCGGTAAACTTTGGCATAATTTACGGAATGAGCGATTTCGGACTTGCCGAAAACCTTTCCATACCGAAATATAAAGCAAAGGAATTTATCGAAAGGTATTTTGCTTCGTATCCGACGGTTAAATCATATTTGGAAGATTGCGTGAAAGAAGCGCGCGAAAAAGGTTATGCCATCACGCTTTTAGGACGGCGCAGAGATTTGAGCGATCTTAACGCTTCAAACTATATTGTTCGCTCGGGTGCGGAGAGAATGGCAAAAAACACTCCTTTGCAGGGTAGCGCGGCAGACGTAATCAAACTTGCAATGTTGGGAGTGGAAAAATGTTTAGAGAATATGAAATCCAAGATGATACTTCAAGTGCACGACGAACTGATTATCGACGCCGTGCCTTCCGAAAGGGAAGAAGTCAAGAGAATTTTAAAAGAAAAGATGGAAGGAGCTGTGCAACTCAAAGTGCCGCTCATTGTTGACGTCAACGAGGGCGACAACTGGGGCGACGTCAAATAAAGTAAAATTTTGCGCAAGCATGCGCGATAGTGCGGTATGCGGTTAAATGTATGCGTGTGCGATAAACCGTGTTGCTTGTTCGGTATTCGCCGTTAATGCATGCTCGGTGACGGTACAAAAAAAGCCAAACAAAATTTACGCACTTATTACGGTAGGAGAAATAGTTGTGAGAATCGCAGTCATCGGGGGAATAGGCAGCGGAAAAAGCGAAGTTCTTAGCATCGCCGAAGAACTTAATATCGCCACGCTTTCGGCAGACAAAATCAACGCCGACCTTCTAAAATCGCCCGAATACGTTATTAAACTTGCGGCATTGTTCCCCGATGCGGTGCAAAACGGTGAGTTGGACAAAGCCGCGCTTTCGGCAAAAGTTTTTTCGGACGATACAAAAAGACTGCAACTGAATGCACTCGCTCACCCTGAAATTGCTAAGCGCATTTTAGAGTGCAATGAAAATCCTTTGGTTGTTGAGCTGCCGCTTGCGTTGGAATCCGGTGCGCTTGATTGTTTCGACGAAGTGATTTTGGTGGAAACGAATAAAAAAACCCGCATCCTCAGACTCCAAAAAAGAGGATTGGATAAAAAGCGTGTGCGTGCTATAATGAAAGCGCAAGTGAATCCGAAATTGCTTAAAAAACACGCAACGAGGACGATAAAAAACAACAAAGATTTGGCTTCATTCCGCGACGAAGCAAAAAAAATGCTCACAATGCTGATAAAGCAAGAATAATTATATCTTGCAATTTTGTTAAAACCGTAGAATAATTGTTAAATAAAGAGCGCAACGCGCAAAGGGAGATAATATGATAACTAGAAAGAAAATTGTGCTAACCGGCGCAAACAGCGGTATTGGTCTTGAAACCCTCAAACTGTTGGTTCAGGGTGACAATAAAATTCTTGCCGTAGATTTGAAAACCGACGTTCTTGAAACCTTTGACAAGGCAAAAGTTTTTCCTTATCAGTGCGACGTGTCAATGCCTGAAAATGTCGACAGCATCTTTGTAAAAGCCACCGAGGTTTTGGGCGACATTGACATTTTTTTCGCAAACGCCGGCTTTCCGTATTTTGAAAAGATTGATTACGTCAGTTGGGAACGCATTGACAAGATTTTCAGAGTCAATACATATTCGCCAATATATACCTATATGAAACTGGTCGAATACAAGGCCGGTAAACCCGCGCAAATAGGTATAACCATTTCCGCAATGGGCAAAATGGGCATGCCCGGCTATACGCTGTACGGTGCCTCCAAATTCGCGCTGCAAGGCTTTCAAGAATGCCTGCGCCTAGAAATGCCAGAGAACATCAAATTGACTTGTCTGTATCCCGTTGCCACCGATACCGGATTCTTTAAAGCGGGAGCCGCAGGGCAAAAGGACAGAGTTGTCACCAAAAAACCTTTTCCCGTGCAAAAGCCCACAATCGTTGCCAAAAAAATGGTCAATGCGTTGGAAAAAGGCAAAAAATCCGTCAACCCTTGCCTTGTGTTTGGACCGTCACGTGCATTGATGACACTGTTCCCTCCTGTGAAAAAAATCTATTGGGCAATGGAAAACAAGAAGTTTATGGACTATTGGAACAGAAAAAACGCAAAATAAATTTGTTTTAAGTTGAATTTAGGTTACAGTGATTTCAAAGATTAATCCCGCATGCATAACGCTGCGGGATTTTTTGCATGCCCCCACGTGGCATAGTGGGCGAAACTTCAATTTGAGTTGTATGATGACAGTGCCGGCGGTACTTCGCGTGCTAAGCACGCTCGTTCCACCTACAGGCTCTCGCCAATGCTTTTAGTTTCGGCACAATAAAATTGCTTGCGGCTCGATTTAAATAATTTTTCTGGCGTTAAAGTAGTTAATATGGTAAACTATTCTTGGGTATGCCTAACAAAACTTGCAAGGCATAAAAAAATACACAAAAAAGGGAGAGAGAAAAGATGGGATTATTTGACAAATTGATGAGTAAGGTCGGCAACGCTATGGAAAATTCTATGAGTAAAAATCTTCAAGGCGAAAGCAAAGCAGAATACGAAAAAGAAAAGACCGAGCGTGCCGAAGAAAAGGCAAAAACGGCGGCGGAACAAGACGCTGCAAAAGAAGAATTGCAAACGCAAAGAGTTCAAGCAACAACTGCAGACATGAAAAACCCTGCCGATTTGCTTAAAAAAATAAATGCAATTGATGAAAACAATGTATGGGTCGGCGGGTTTGACAATTTCAAAGCCAATCAAAATCCAACTTTTGCAAATATGTTGTCGGGCAATAAAAATTTGCGTGTTTTGTCGCAAGCAAACGGCGTATTCTATTTGAGCAAATTTCAAGACGGGTGCTTTTATGCGTACAAGAAATTTGCCAAAGAGCAAGTATCGTCCTGCGAAGTCGAAGGTCTTATGAGCAAAAGCATCAAGATAAAGACAAACGACGGCACAACTTATTCTGTTGATGTCACGGAAAACAAAGATAAACTCGAAGAGATAAAAAAAGCGTTAAAGAGATAAAGAGAGAGTAAAAATGCAATTATAGTCAGAGAAAATACAATTACATCTCAAAATAAAGACTAAAAATGCTTGAAAGCAAACAATGTTGATAGTTGTCGCATCACTTGCCAAAAAGCAATGACCGAGCGCGCCGAAGAAAAGGCAAAAACGGCGGCGGAACAAGACGCGAGAAATACCACAACGGACGTAAATTGACACCATTTATATAACCGCATCTAAAATCCGTATAATTGAACTATAAGAGGATTTACAAGCGTGGCGCACCCTTGATGGGTGCGTGCTCCGCATTGCGGAGGGTTAAAAAATGAAAAAACAATTAAACAAATTAAAAATATTAATGCTTCTCGTGAATATAGGGCATATTATATTTGGAATGCTAAATTAAGGGGGCTTGTCTAATGTATTTATTGCTTTTCCCCTTATTCATTATATTTTTCTTTATCGTCGCGTTGATAAATCACAACAGATAAAATAATGATGCTATGCACGC
>CAYIYN010000026.1:0-12457 GCA_964367645.1 uncultured Bacteroidaceae bacterium | reverse complement strand
TCGTTCCACCTACGGGCACTCGCAAAAGTCGCGCTCGTGCTTTGCACTCGGGCTTGCTTTGTTTTTTCTCTTCGTTACATAATTGTCGAACTCGTAGGTGCGAAGCACCGTAGTAGCGCAGGCGTTGTGCTTGCACATTAAGCCTAAGCGTCAGCGACACGACGTGTCGGTTACACGCTACAGCGTGTGCGGGGATAACAAAGGAATTCAGCCGGTGGTACTTCGCGTGCTATGCACGCTCGTTCCACCTACGGGCACTCGCAAAAGTCGCGCTCGTGCTTTGCACTCGGGCTTACTTTGTTTTTCCCACTCCTTTTGTGATGCAAGCATCCCACGGTCGTGGTAAAAAACAAAGCCGCCTTGAATTATCAAGGCGGCTTTTGCTCGTTGGTGCCGGTGGTCGGACTCGAACCGACACGGATGTTTAGTCCACAGGATTTTGAGTCCAGCGCGTCTGCCAGTTTCACCACACCGGCGCAAGTGATAATATACCACAAAGCAAACCTTGTTGCAACTATTTTTTGTTTGATAAATGTGCTTTAGTTTTAATCTAAACATAAACGATATTGACATATCCACAAACAAAGTGTTAGACTATAATTTATTAAGAACGCGCGCCCACGTGCGCTGTTTTGGTTTGCAGTGGCGATATAAATCCAAATTATATCGCTATAAGGAAGACGGGAGGCTTGTATGATTAAAACAGAACAACAAATTGCGGAGATTTTTTCTTCTCTTATTCAGTGCCCTACGGTGACAAACAGCGGCAAAGAATACTTTTTGCGCTTTCAAGATGTTTTAAAGAAACAATTTCCTCTTACCTTCAAAAATTTGGAACTTATTGACCCGTCAGAAGGTTCGGATCCCCAAAATGCTGCGATATTGCTGAAATGGAAAGGGCAGTCGGATAAGCGTCCTATGGTGCTTATGGCGCATCAAGACGTTGTGCCTGCGGCTGACGGTGAGTGGAAATATGCTTCGTTTAGCGGAACTATCGCAGACGGAAAAGTTTGGGGTAGGGGCGCGATGGACTGCAAAAACACGCTTTATATCACAATCGCGGCGGTTGAGCAGTTGCTTGAAGACGGTTTCGCACCGTCAAACGACATATACCTTAGTTATTCCGACAACGAAGAAACAAGCGGCCCCGGGGCGACCTACGCGGTTGAATGGTTCAAAAAGCACGGAGTAAAGCCTGTTATCGCGGTGGACGAAGGCGGCGCAATCGTCGAAAATGCCTTCCCCGGAATGACAAAGCCGTTTGCAATGGTCGGTATCTTTGAAAAAGGATACGGCGATATCAAATTTATTGCAAAGAGCAAGGGCGGTCACAGCAGTTCTCCTCCAAAAAATACACCCTTGGCAAGACTTGCGGCATTTATCAATCACTGCGAAACGCATACAGTATTTGCGCATAGAATGACGACTCCCGCTCTCGCGATGCTAAAAGGCATGTCTTCGGGATTGAAAGGACCGCTGAAATTTGTGACAAAACATGCGGACCCGCTTTCTTTGCTGATCGTCAAGGTGCTTCCAAAACTTACGCCTTTCGGGAATGCGCTTCTCGGCACAACGATGACGTTTACGATGTCTTCGGCTTCGCTTGCGCCAAACGCCATTCCGCAAGAGGCATGGGTTGTTGCAAACCTTAGATTTGCACCCGGAGAAAAAAGTGCGGACTGCATTGAAAAAGTAAGACAGATAGCCGCTTGCTACGATATTCAAACAGAAGTGCTTTTAGCGCGTGAACACAGTGCGATGGTGGATGTAAACAGCGCGGAATATATCTATTTTACCGATACGATGAAAAAACAATTCCCCGATATCGGAGTTTCGCCCTATCTTATGTTCGGTGGCACCGATTGTAGGAGAATGCAAGAAATCGTGCCTTGCGCCATACGCTGCACCCCTTGCAGATTGAGTTCGGAGCAGTTGGCTTCGATGCACGCAAGCAACGAGAATATCGACATAAAATCGCTTGTTGAAGGCACAGCCTTTTTTGTGGAGTTCATCAAGAACTTTAGCTGAATACAGAATACAAATAGAAGAATCGGAGAGTAAATAATTATGAGCATTTGGCACGACGTAGACGAAAAAAGAATCACCCCTACGGATTTTCTCGCAATAATCGAGATTTCCAAAGGTTGTAAAAACAAGTATGAACTGGACAAAGAGTCCGGAATGTTGATTCTCGACCGCGTCCTTTACACGTCGACGCATTATCCGGCAAACTACGGTTTTATACCCAGAACTTATTCAGAAGACAACGACCCGCTTGACGTACTTGTGCTTTGCACTGAAACAATCGTTCCGCTTGCAATGGTGCGATGCTATCCTATCGGAGTTATGATGATGCAAGACGGCGGGGAAATGGATTATAAAATTATAGCAATTCCCTTCAAAGACCCCAACTGGAACGTGTACAAAGAAGTTGATGAACTGCCTCCCCATATTATGGACGAGATTTCGCACTTTTTTCGCGTGTACAAACAACTTGAAGGCAAGGAAACCACGGTGTTCCAAGTCAAAGACAGAGCGTTTGCAGAGTTGATAATAAAGGATAACATAAACCAATACCGCAAAAAGTTTAACAAAAAATAAACTTATAACCCGTGCGTTTGAGCAATAGGGATAACCGCTTTATGGAAAAAATCTATGACTGCATCGTAATAGGCGGCGGCGTCGTTGGCACCGCCGTTTTGGATAGGCTTGCTTTATATGGCATGTCTTCTTTGCTGTTGGAGCGCGACGATGACGTTGCTTCATACGCCTCACGCGCCAACAGCGGTATCGTTCACTCCGGCTACGACTGCGAACCAAATACGCAAAAAGCACAGTTTAACGTGCGAGGGAATGAGTTAATGTGGCGTTTGGTGCAAGAACTGCATATCCCTAATAAGCAGTGCGGTTCAATCGTCGTTGCTCCCTCCATCGGTTATGACGGCATTAAAGCCTTGTATGATAAAGGAAAAGCAAACGGCGTAGAAGTTGAAATCTTGAACAGGGAACAAATTTTAAAACTCGAACCAAACGTTGCCGAAAGTATCGAATACGCGCTGTACGCGCCCAAAGCGGGGATTGTTTCTCCCTACAAACTTTGCATAGGTTTAGCAGACCGCGCCGTCACAAACGGTGCCGAAATTTTGCTTGAAGCCGAAGTCACTGACATAAAAAAAGAAAACGGTTTATTTGTTGTCGCAACGTCGAAAGGCACATTTTGTTCAAAGATTGCAATCAACTGCGCCGGACCCAGCGGCGCTCATATAAACGACCTTGTCGGTGCGGAGCACTATGAAACTGAATTCAGACGCGGAGAATATTTCGTGCTGGATAATACCGAAGGCAAAAACATTAATACCGTAATATTCCCCTTGCCGACAGCGGCCGGGAAAGGCATACTCGTGGCACCTACCGCGGACGGAAACGTCATTTACGGCCCTACGTCCACACCTACTATAGACGGCGACAATATTGTAACAGCGGACGGCTTGGATGAAATCCGACGCAACGTGCCGTTGACTTACAATAAGCCTGCTTTTGGCAAATGCATTAGAGTTTACTCGGGCGTTAGGACGATTATCGGTCACGATTTTATCGTGGGAAAATCCAAGACAGTTGAAAATTTTGTTATGGCTATCGGCATTTGTTCCCCCGGGCTTACGTCCGCTCCTGCTATCGGCGAATACATTGAAAATATCGTGACCGAATTGCTGAACCCTAAAAAGAAAGTGAACTATGTCACGCTTATGCCAAAGAAAAAACACCTTGCTTCGTTGAGCGATGAAGAACTTAACGCTCTTATAAAAGAAAATTCCGCTTGGGGTAAAATTGTATGCCGCTGTGAAAAAGTGACTGAAGCCGAAATTGTGGAAGCCATACACTCGCCGCTTCTAGCAACAACCGTTGACGCTGTAAAGCGTCGTGTACGTGCAGGTATTGGGCGTTGTCAGGGCGGTTTTTGTGCTACTCGCGTTATGGAACTGCTTGCGCGCGAACTAAAAACCAGTTTGCCCGAAATCCGAAAGGGTATAGGTCACAGCGAAATCGCGCTGTTTGCCGTAAAGGAGGTGCCGGAAAAATGAAGGAACTTTTTTACGACGTAGTTGTTGTGGGCGGAGGCCCTGCCGGCATGGCGGCGGCACTTGCCGCGCATAAAAAAGGCGCAAAAGTGCTTATCATTGAGCGCGACGCGAGGCTTGGTGGAATACTCAATCAATGTATACATTCAGGTTTTGGACTTCACTATTTTGGCGAGGAATTGACGGGACCGGAATACGCACACCGATTTTTAACACTCGTTGAAGAAGGCAAAATCGACGTTTTTCTAAACAGTATGGTGATGAGCCTATCTCCCGACAGAACCCTTAAAATTCTTTCTCCAAAAGGCTATATAATCTTGAAAGCCGGCGCGGTTTTGCTCGCTATGGGGTGCAGAGAGCGTACGGCAGGCGCAATCGCGTTGCCCGGAACTCGGCCTGCAGGTGTTTATACGGCAGGTATGGCGCAGAAAATCTGCAACGCAGAGGGGTACCTTGTCGGAAAAGAAGTCGTGATTTTAGGAAGCGGTGATATTGGGCTGATTATGGCTAGGCGCATGACCTTGGAAGGCGCAAAAGTCAAATTGGTCATCGAACTTATGCCTTATTCGAGCGGTCTTAAAAGAAATATTGTGCAGTGCCTTAACGACTTTGATATCCCCATCGTCTATTCTCACACCGTAACCAGACTTGTCGGAAAACCGCGCTTGACGGGGTTGTATTATGCGCCCGTGGGCGAAGACAGACGGCCTGTGCTTGAAAAAGAGAAGTTTATATCCTGTGACAGCCTTTTATTGTCAGTCGGACTTATCCCCGAAAACGACTTGCTTGACGGCATGGATATTGAAATGTCCAAAATCACTTTGGGTGCGGTCGTCGACGAGAACAGAATGACTTCTTTGCCGGGCGTTTTCTCTTGCGGAAACGTCTTACACGTTCACGATCTTGTGGACAACGTTTCGCACGAAGCCGAAATCGCGGGTGCGGCGGCGGCTGATTTTGCCTCCGGAATAAAATTTGACGAGCAGACGTTTAACGTCATTGCCACAGACGGAGTGCGCTACGCTTTGCCGCAGAAAGTGCATGCGGGAAACGGAGATGTGCAGATTTTCTTCCGCGTAGGCGGAGTGTTTAAGGGCCAATCGGTGATTGTAGAGTGCGGCGGCAAAACATTGTATCAAAAAAAGCGTATGATACTTTCGCCCGGCGAAATGGAAAACGTCCAATTAAACCGCTCCGACATAACTGCCGACGTCACAATAAAATTGGTGTAGGAGGGGAGTATGGAAAAAGTTTTTAATACGATTTGCATAATGTGTCCTATGGGCTGCCCTCTGTCGGTGAAAGAAGTGGACGGAAAGATAGTTGTGGAAGGAAACGCATGCGTGCGCGGACGCGATTATGGCAAACAGGAATTCACTGCGCCTATGCGTACCGTCACAACTCTTGTAAAACTTGAAGGCGGCGGCGTGGCATCGGTTAAGACCTCATCTGCCGTGCCCAAAGATAAAATGTTTGACGTACTCGATTTTATTCGCACTCTGACCGCTCCAAAAGATTGCAACATCGGAGAGGTGATTGCAAAGGACATAATTGGACTTAAAGTTGATTTGCTAATAACCGGCAAACCTCAATAGATTACCGTTTTTTAGCGTCTGAAAATTTAATAACAAAAGCAAAAAATCGCTGTAACAATACGGCATGATTTTGCCGTAAATTGTGGGTGAAAAATGCAAAAAATTAAACGAATTTTCAATAACCGTCCTCTATGTTTTTTTGCATTTTTCTTTATTTCCGGCTTGCTTATAACCGAAGGAATTTATCCAAATTCCGCACTATTTAGATTGATACCTCTGCTCCTGTCGCTTTTTATCACAGCGGGATTTCTTTTTTTCAAATCAACACGCAAGTTTTCATATATGGCGTTTGCGCTCGCTCTGGGCGTCTTGTTTATGAGCGGTGCGTGCGACATTTATGCCACACGCTCGATTGAGGGGGGATACATAGAGATAGAAGGTCGTGTAGCAAGCGAAATTGTCGTTGACGAAGGCATGACTTCGTTTACACTCGAAGATGTTTCCGCTCCTGATGGCGACTTAAAAGGTAAGATTTCCGTGCGCGTTTGGCATAGCCTAGAACCTGACTTCGGTGCGGGGGATATCGTGCGAATGGAGGGGAAATTATCCTTTTATGAGCACGAGCGGATGAATACCTTTTATTCGTGGCGTGCGACAAACCGTAAGTTCTATGATATGGAATGTAGCGGAGATATTGAAAAAATCTCAGACGGCGAAGTGCCGTTTCCTGAGAATCTGCAACTCGCCGTCAAAAGAGTGTTGTATGAAAATCTGGGCGACGACGCCGGCATTTGCATTGCACTAATACTTGGAGATAAGAGCGGACTGGACGGGGAATTGTATGATGACGTAAAAACCAGCGGTTTGGCACACGTTCTCGCCGTCAGTGGATTGCACGTCACAACACTTGCCACAATGCTGTATTTCCTGCTCAAAAAACTTAAAGTCAATTCAAAAGCAAGTTTTTTGGTCGTCGCTGCTTTGACGCTGTTTTACGTTATGCTTTGCTCGTTTACACCGTCTGCCGTGCGTGCGTTAATTATGACGTGCGTTCTAAACTTTTCAAACGCATTCGGATTAAAAGGCGACAAGTTGTCATCTCTGTCGCTTGCTGCCATATTGATTCTTGTTATCAATCCGCTAAACATTTTGAGCGTAGGCTTTTTGCTTTCATTTTTCGCCGTCTTGGGGTTGTTCCTTTTTGGTTCGTCGTTTGAAACTTTTTTCAGAAGACTTGTGCGTCTTCCAAAAAACGACGGTTCCGGATTGTTTAAAAACGCGGGTTTGGGCGGAGCCGAAATGCTTAGTCGCACGGGCAGCATAGCCTTTGAAAAGGCGCGAAGTTACTTTTGTTCCGCCTGCGCCGTTTGCTTTGCCGCAAACGTATTCACACTGCCTCTTAGCGCATTTTTCTTTGAAGAAGTGCAGACGCTGTTTTTCCTATCCAACTTGATAATGGTGCCGTATCTGATATTTATCTATATGTTTTTGATTGTAAACACCCTTGTTGCGCTAATTACGACATTTGGGGGAGGATTGATTGCGACAAAGATGTTGCTCGTGCCGTTCAAAGCGTGGGTTGCATCCATCGGCAGTTTGTCGTTTGCCACAGTCAGCGTACCCGTGGGAGTGATATTCTTGGTTTGTTGGATTTTCAGTGCCGTTCTGCTTTCGCCTTATTTGTTTTTAAATAGGCGAGCAAAGCTCTCAGTTTTGTTGGTTTGCTGGTCGGTGTGCCTTGCTTTGTCGGTTGCAACCGGTTTAGTGACAAATTAAAATACTTTGACTTGTCCGCTTTTCGACTTCAAAAATTAACGTTTATTAACTTCAAAAATCACGGTTATTAAAACGAATCAAAAAACATATTTGATGCTATATGCTGTCAATAAAGTTGCCCGTATACGCACGCATAGTTTGCCGTCAATCCAAAAGTCAAAAAACGATTGATTAACCAGAAATTGTATGATAAACTGAATAACTAGATAATTTATAATACAGAGGTTGTGACTTAGCAGCGCATTATATGAAAAAAATTCGCGGCATCAGCCTCATCAAGAGGTACTTAAATGAGTGTTTTGACAAATTTTACAGAATATATCCTCCTTGCCGCACTTGCGCTCGGTGTTCTTGCCGCTCTGATTTTTGCGGTTATTGCCGTGGCAAAACTGGGCAAACAAGAAGACGAAGACAAGTTTAATCCGCTTGCTGAGTACGACGGAGCGGACGGTTTTGGTGCACAAGAAAAAACGGATGTGTCATCGGTTGCAAATTCGGTTAGTGACGAGCCTTTGAAATCACAAAAGACTTCTCTCGAAGTGACCGAAAATTCTGCCTCAGCAGAACAAGCAAACAAAGTCGCGCCTCCTGCCGAGTCTGTTAGCACCGTACAAACGGCAAAAAACGAACCTGAAAAATCCGTCGCCGCAGAGCCGCAGAACACAATCCAAAAACCTGTTTCGGCTGAATTTGTACCTATCGAAAAACGTCAAGGTAACTGGTCCAACTACGACGGAGAGTACGAAGGCTATTATTACGATCCCATCGATGTTTGCTACTATGAGGGCACTGCTCCCAAAAACATTCAAAAGATGTATCTTCCTACCGAGCCTGCTTCCCAAGTCAAAATTCTTAAATCCCCCGGCGCTCCCCTAGATGACAAACCAAAGGCAAAGCGCGGCGCAATCGCGCCCACAAAATCGGGTGAACTGGATTTGGCGGCAATTTTCGGACAGTATGTCATTGAGCACGAAGGCAACGAATATTTTTTCACACTCTATTCCAACAACGGCACGGTTCTTTACGAGAGTTTCAACTACACAAGCGAGCAGTATTGCCGCGACGCAATCAAACTTTTTAAAAAGAACACTTTGGCAGGCACGTTCACCGTGGAAGACGAAGGAGGAAAACTTCATTTTTTGTTAGTCAGAAAAAGAAACGCCTACTTCGGTCCGGACAAGGAAACCCGCGCAGATGCAGAAGCCAGTATTAATTTGCTGAAGTATTACGCACAAACCGATGTAATCAAAAATCAATAAGCGGTAAAACAGCGAATAGCTTTGTCAAGCGCCCCTTTTTGTTGCTCACGTACGGAAGTACGCTCCGCGCAAAACAGGGGCGCTTTCCGCGCTCTTCATCTGTTTTACCGCTTCTTGTAATGCAAAGGAATATTTAAGCATGCGCCTTTTTGTTGCTCACGTACGGAAGTACGCTCCGCGCAAAATAGGGCATTTTGGGGCAGTTGCGAATTGCGGAATAGCACTGCCTTGTTGACATTTAGAAACGAATGGCAACAAAATGTACGCAACGTTGTCATTTTAATCGCAAAACGGCAAAAAAATAACGCTCTTGCCGTTTTGCAAAGAGCGTTAAAAATGTTTGAAACCTAACTAAACAGTGGGGTTTTATTACTTTGTCAGTCCTTCTTGCACTGCCACAGCGCAAGCAACTGTCGCACCAACCATGGGGTTGTTGCCCATGCCGATTAAGCCCATCATTTCTACGTGCGCGGGAACTGAAGAAGAGCCTGCGAATTGTGCGTCGGAATGCATTCTGCCCATGGTGTCGGTCATGCCGTATGAGGCGGGGCCTGCTCCCATATTGTCGGGGTGGAGTGTTCTGCCTGTGCCGCCGCCGCTTGCTACGGAGAAGTATTTTTTGCCGTTATCCACGCACCATTTTTTGTAGGTGCCTGCGACGGGATGTTGGAAGCGGGTGGGGTTGGTGGAGTTGCCGGTGATGGAAACGTCCACATCTTCAAGACGCATAATCGCAACGCCTTCGGTGACGTCATCAGCACCGTAAACGCGCACTGCCGCACGATCGCCTTTGGAATATGCAGTTTCTTTTACAACCGCGACTTCGCCGGTGTAATAATCCATTTGTGTTTGGACGTAAGTAAAGCCGTTGATGCGTGAAATGATGCAGGCGGCGTCTTTTCCCAGTCCGTTCAATATGACTTTAAGGGGCTGTTTTCGGACTTTGTTTGCAGTTTTTGCAATGCCGATTGCACCTTCTGCCGCGGCGAAAGATTCGTGACCGGCAAGAAACGCAAAACATTTGGTGTTTTCTCTAAGGAGCATTGCGGCGAGATTTCCGTGGCCAAGACCGACTTTGCGCTGCTCGGCAACGGAGCCGGGAATGCAAAAACTTTGCAAACCTATGCCGATTGCTTCTGCTGCATCTGCGGCACTGACACAACCTTGTTTTATGGCGATTGCGCAGCCAACGGTGTATGCCCAAACTGCGTTTTCAAACGCTATAGGCTGAATACCTTTGATGATTGAATCGCAGTCCACACCTTTTTTTAGGCATATCGCTTTTGCGTCTTCAAGGTCTTTTATGGCATACTGTTTTAGGACAGCGTTGATTTTGTTTGTTCTTCTTTCATAGCCTTCGAAAGTTACACTCATAGTCGTATCTCCTTATTCTTTGCGGGGATCAATCCACTTTACGGCGCCGTCTTCGGCTTTGAATCTGCCGTAGGTGCCGGTGCATTTTGCGACGGCTTCGTTTGCATCGATGCCTTTTTTGATCATTTCCATCAAAACGCCGAGCTTGCAAAATTGATAGCCTATAATTTCTCCGTTTTCATCAAGAGCGATTTTCGTGACGTAACCTTCTGCCATTTCAAGATAACGAGGGCCTTTTGCCACGGTTGAGTACATTGTGCCGATTTGGCTTCTTGTGCCTTTGCCCAAATCTTCAAGTCCTGCGCCGATGACCAGACCGCCTTCGGAAAAAGCCGATTGAGTTCTGCCATACACAATTTGCAGAAAAAGTTCTCTCATTGCGGTATTGATTGCGTCGCAAACAAGGTCGGTGTTGAGAGCTTCGAGAATGGTCTTTCCGGTGAGGATTTCAGCCGCCATTGCAGCGGAGTGAGTCATACCCGAACAACCGAGAGTTTCTACAAGTGATTCTTGAATGATACCTTCTTTGACGTTTAGGGTAAGTTTGCATGCGCCTTGTTGCGGTGCGCACCAGCCAACGCCGTGTGTCAAGCCGCTTATGTCCTTGATTTCCTTGGCTTGCACCCATTTGCCCTCTTCGGGGATAGGGGCGGGGCCGTGATTTGGACCTTTCGCAACGCAGCACATTTCTTCAACTTCACGAGAGTATTGCATATGTTTGCCTCCAAAAGAGTTATTTTCTAAACTTTCAATATTTTATCACACGCGTCAGGAATTATCAAACACTTTCGTCCACTTTTGCCGTGCACCAAAATTTTGACCGTCAAACGAAATTCAGGCATTTTTTTGCGATAATTGTTAATTGTGTTACAATAGTGACGATATATATGAGAAAAAAACTGAACAATGCCGAAAAATTCAACACGACCAACGCCAACCTTCCCGTGCATATCGCGCGGGCTTTTTGTATGGGCTTTATTATTTCAAAAATAAGTTGCCACATTTTTAGACGGGTGGTATAATTTCTTAAAAGTAAAAGGATGGAAAAATGGTAAAAAAAGGTATTCTGAGTGAACTTCAAAATCGCGGACTAGTGAAACAGGTTGTCTATGAAGACGATCTAAAAGCCCTATTGGACAGCGGTTCGCAATCATTTTATATTGGTTTTGACCCAACTGCCGACAGTTTGCACGTCGGACACTTTATGCAGATGATTGTGGCAAAACGGCTTCAAGACGCAGGACATCGTCCGATTATCTTGATTGGCGGCGGCACCGCAATGATAGGCGACCCGTCGGGAAGAACGGATATGCGCTCGATTATGACAAAAGAGATAATTTCGCACAACGTGGATTGTTTCAAAAAGCAAATGTTGCGCTTTGTGCGCTTTGACGGAGAAAACGCGGCGATACTTGTCAACAACGCCGATTGGCTGCTCGACCTTAACTACGTTGAGTTTTTGAGAGAAGTCGGCTCTTGTTTTTCCGTCAACAAAATGCTGACGGCGGAGTGCTACAAACAGCGCCTTGAAAAGGGTCTGACGTTTCTTGAATTCAATTATATGCTGATGCAATCCTACGACTTTTTGGTGCTTAACCGCAAATACGGTTGCGTACTTCAATGCGGCGGCGATGACCAATGGTCAAACATGCTGTCGGGCGCGGACTTGATCAGAAGAAAGGAGCAAAAAGACGCTTTTGCAATCACTTTTGCTCTGCTGACAACCTCGGAAGGCACCAAGATGGGCAAAACCGCCAAAGGTGCGGTATGGCTCGACCCTCAAAAAACATCTCCTTACGATTTCTTCCAATACTGGAGAAATATCGACGATAACGACGTGGAAAAGGTGTTCAGATTTTTGACTTTTTTGACTCTTGAAGAAATTGCCGAACTGACACGCTACCGTGATGAAAGAATGAACGCGGCAAAGGAACGTCTTGCCTACGAACTTACAAAACTCGTGCACGGCGAAGAAGATGCCGAAGAAGCGTTGAAAAAAGCACATGCGGCGTTTAGCGGCGACAGCGAGAATATGCCGTCTGCCGTTATACCAAGCGGTATGAATTCCGTTTTGGATATTTTGGTTTCCGTGGCGGGAGTGCCGTCAAAGAGCGAGGCAAGAAGGCTTGTTCAAGGCGGCGGCATTTCGATTGACGGTGAAAAAATTACAGATTTTGCCGCTGCGGTAACGGATAGCCAACTTGCAAACGGCTTTGTGCTCCAAAAGGGCAAAAAAAACTTTTATAAGGTAACCGTATCGTGAAAAGTTACACTTTTATCGACGGCACGTATGTAGCCTCGATTGAGGTGAAACGCTCGAAATTTATCGCCACTGCGTACGGTGAGGCGGATGCGGAGAGCGCGGAAGCGTTTGTGTCTGCAATCAAAAAAAAATATCCCGACGCCAAACACAACTGCTATGCCTATCTAAGTG
>CAYIYN010000025.1:0-18043 GCA_964367645.1 uncultured Bacteroidaceae bacterium | reverse complement strand
ACATTAAAACGTGTTTTTTATAATACTTTTGAGCGAATTTGAGGCTTAAACTGTCAAATTTAAAGTTTTTCTCAATTTGTCCAATACGCAAAGGAAGTAATCGGGAAGCGGACATTCAAACGTCATAATAACCTTGGTTATAGGGTGGCAAAGCGTCAATTCTGCTGCGTGGAGAAGTTGCCCGTTTGAATATAAAACAGCGGAGCCGCCGTACAATTCGTCGCCGACAATAGGATGATGCAAACTTGCGGCGTGTACCCTGATTTGATGAGTTCGTCCGGTTTCCAGTTCAAAACGCACAAGCGTGTATTTCCCAAATCGCTCAACGACAGACCAATGAGTGACGGCACTTCTGCCCTTTTCTACAATAGCCATCTTCTTCCTGTCTTTGGGACTGCGGGCAAGAGGTGCGTCAACCGTGCCGCTATCGGTTTTGAAATTGCCGTCGCAAAGCCCGTAGTAGATTCTTTTTGCGGTTTTCTTTTCAATCTGTGCGGCAAGCGAGCGATGCGCTTCGTCGGTCTTTGCAACAACGATTAGACCCGACGTGTCCTTGTCAAGTCTATGGACAATGCCGGGACGGACTACGCCGTTAATGGTGCTCAAATTGTCGAGAACGGCAAGCAGTGCGTTTACGAGAGTGTCGTTTTTTTTATAACTTGAAGCAGGATGCACAACCATGCCCTGCGGCTTGTTTATCACCGCAAAATATTCGTCTTGATAGACAATGTCAAGAGGAATGGCGTTTGGTGTAACGTCCAAAGTTTTGGGCGCGGGCAATTCAATATCCACCCTATCGCCGACTTTGAGTTCAAAGCCCGATTTATAACGAAGCACGCCGTTTATCGACGCACCTGCCTCTTCGATTATATTTTTTGCGTTGCTGCGTGAAATCCCGCACTCGCGCGATATAAAAACGTCCAAACGGACATTGTTGTCATCAACGCTAAAACTATTCATTTGATTTGTCGCCGTTATCTTTTGATTGTTTTCCGCCCAAATCCGTTGTTTTGTCTGCTTCTTTTGCATTTAAAGAGTTTTCCGGAGCCTCGTTGGGCGCAAAGCCAGAATCAACAATGTTTTTTGAGGCAACGTTTGATAAATCCGAGCCGTTTGGGGATTGCGTGCTGTCAGCGTCAACTGAAGATGTTGTTGAATGTGAGGTTAACGCGGACTTTTCGTCAGCCGCAGTTTGCGCGGATTTTTTTACGTTTGCACTTTCTTTGAACAACATCACAATAAGATAAATAACAAGCCATACTGCGCCGATAGTGACAAATGCGTCGGCAACGTTAAATATGGCAAAGTCAAAAAATGTGAACTCAAAGAAATCGCGGACGTATCCGAGAGCAATTCTGTCAACCAAATTCCCCAATCCGCCGGCTGAGATGACGACGAGAGCCATACGCATCCATTCACTGTCGGTATGGAACACGTTCAAATATACAAAAACGGCTGCAATGACAACCGCGGTGACTATTATCAATCCTAAGGTGTTATCCTTAAAAAGCCCGAATCCGGCGCCGGTGTTGACAGAATATGTCAAATCCAAAAATCCTTCAATCAAAGTCATGTTGCCGGTTTCTGTATTGGCAAGAAGATTGTAAAGATACTCTTTCATGCACAAATCGAGCGTTAATATAAAAGCCAAAACAAGCAACTCTATTGCGGCAAATATACATTTTTTGCGGAATACCTTGTCATATTTTAAACTTGCTATTTTGTTTTTCAATGCCTTCACGGTGAAGGTGTTTTTGTCAAAATGAGGTTTTTGCATAATTTATTTCCTTCCCGTTACGGGCGGAACAGAAATTGTCACACCGCTTGGGGCAAACAAAAAAATATTTGTCGTTATCTGCTGTATCGAGCCGTTGAGCGCGTATATTGCGCCGCTCATAAAGTCGAGTATGCGGTAGACCGATGTTCGGTTCACCTTGCTAAAGTCCACTATCACCTGTTCGCGCCGTTTAAGGTGGTCAATGAGAAGCTGCACGTCTTCATAAGTTGAGGGCGTGTAGATTATCGTTCCGCCCGCACCGACTGAGGGTGCGACTGCGGACGAGGGGGCAGGTTCGTTTGAAAACAGTCGGCTAATCCTTCCGGCGCGCTCGGAGCGCGCTTCGGAGCGGTAGCGCGAAGGCGCATCGGTAAAAGCGTTTTCAGTGTGCGGAATATTAATATCGCTGCCTAAATTTCTCTCGTTCATAGTCCTTCCGTTTCTATCCGCGGTTTGCGGAGATTGCTTATATTTTGTTTGCTTTCGCTTTTTATACGCACTAGTTGATTGAGCGTTATTCCCACTTTCATCAAGTATTTATGCGTTTAAGCTTTTTTGCTTTCGTCAATTTTTTTTGCTTTCGTCAATAATTTTGCGTTTTATACTTGGTTTGGATACGTCCTTTCGCCAAACAGCACTCTGCCAAGACGCAGCATATTAGAGCCGTGCTGCAAGGCGATTTTGTAGTCGTTGCTCATACCCATAGAAAGGTACTCAATATCCGTGTTCTCGACGCTAATGTGCTTTAGGTCCTCGTATAAGTCATAAAGGCTTTCATACAACGTATGAAGTTTCGGAGTATCGCCTAGGTTTGGCAAGACGGACATCAATCCTTTGACTCTTATGTGCGGATATTTTTCAAGCGATTTTACAAACCGCACAACATCGTCGGGCGCGACGCCGCCTTTTGTTATTTCAGCGCCCATATTGACTTCCACCAAACAATCTTGAATCTTGCCGCATTTTGTCGCCTGCTTTTCTATTTCGCGCGCCAGTTCGTCGCGGTCAAGAGATTGAATCAAATCAACCTTGTCGATTATATATTTGACTTTGTTGGTTTGCAACTGCCCGATAAAGTGCCAGCGATATGACGGATTGTATTTCGCCATAAGTTCCTGCACTCTGTTTTCTCCCAAGCAAAAATCCGGCGCAAGTGACATAAACTTGTCAACGATTTCGGTTGTTTGCGTTTTTGTTGCGGCAATCAGTGCCACTTTTCTGCCTGTGAATGCAACTTGTTGTCTTATTTCGGACAAGTTTTCCGAATATATCATCAGCCGATAACCTCTGTTTTGTTTGCACCGGTCATAGTGTCGTACTCAAATTTCAGTTTTTTGCCTTTTTCGGTATACACAATGCGGATTTGCTCTTCGCCGATATACTCCGCGCTCAAAACTTTGCCTTCAAATTTGGAATAAGCGTCAAGCAAAATTGTGAGTTTCTGTTTGTCGTAGCCGCCGATGTCGTCCGAAACAAATAAGATACTGCCAAACATATGATTGATTTTTGCAAGCAGTTTCTTTTGCTCAATCGTGAACTTGGCAGGTTTCATTCCGTCGTCGCGCAAGAAGAACACGTCGGGATCGTTTGCAAAAATTCTGCCGTTTAGGTGACGTCTAAAAATTGTGTTGTTCATAGCGTTGCGAGCCGATATGATTTCCGGATTGGTGATTTTGACATAAAATTTGTCCTTAAAGGACAATTCCACGTCGCAACTTATACGGCAAGCGTCCACTTTTCCCCAACCTGAACCGAGCGGCATACCGCAGCCGAGTATTATCTTGTCACCGCAACATTCACGCAAAAAGTCCATCGCTTCGTGCATAAGTTGACCTCTGGTTTTTCCGCCTCTGGGGATAATCGCCGCGGCGTATAGGAAGTCGAGTTTCACCATATCGTAGCCCCAGTCGTCGAATACAGTCTTGAAACAAGAGGCAATATACTCTCTCACTTCGGGTTTTTCAATATCCAAGACCCAAAAACCGTTCCAAGCAAAACCGCCGATTACTCTTTTGCCTTTGCTGTCCGTCAACAGCCAGTCGGGATGCTCTTCGGCGACTTTGGATTTGAATTCCGCCGCAAAAGGCGCAAGCCAAATACCCGCTTTATAGCCACATTTTTTTATCTCTTGGCAGACGTATTTCATCCCTCTGGGGAATTTTTTCTCGTTGAGAGTAAGCCAATCTCCGACAAATGATTCATATCCGTCGTCGATTTGGAAGATATTCGCTTTATCGCCTACGTTTTTGCTCAATCCTTTCAAATCTCTCAAAATTATTTCTTCAGTGATATTTTGAAAATAATTGTACCAAGAAGTATAGCCGACAAGACGGTCAACTTTCTTTGAATTTTTTTCAGGATAAGCGTCAAAATACTTGTCAAAGACATCCTCGTAGCCACCCTCGAAAGTCACCACGTTAAACAACTCGTATTCTCCGTCAACGGTCAACCCTTCCACGTCCTTTTCAATGGCGAAAACGTGTTCTCTGACGTCGGCATAGAAAATTGTGTAACCCGTTCTGTCGTTCAATGAACCGAAAAACTGCACTTTTGCGCCGCGGCGAAGATAGGTGTAGGTGTGAGAATGGAACAAATCTTTGCCGTATTCGGTGAATAAAGCGTCGCCCGACGCAGCGGCATATTTTCTGGCGATTTTTAGGGTGTTGCAAGGAAAGCGCAGACCGTATTGTCTGTCGCCGATTTTATATTCACGAGATGTTGACCAACTTTGATAGCCGTTTGAAAAAAACCATTCGCTTGTTTCAAAATATTGGTCATAGATAAGTTCCGCAAGCACGATTTCTACGGGCGTTGAGCTTTTTAATATCATATGAACACGGTTTTTTGCCCCATCTTCCAAAAAGGTCAAGACCTCGTCGTTTTTATAAGCGGTGTGCAAAATGCCGTCTAATTTGTAGATAACTTTCAGCGTGTAGTCTTTGATGTTCATAATTTCACCTCGTGCACTTGCTTAAACACATCATAATTGTAGATATTATATACTCTGCGGCCCCGTTTGTAAATACCTTTAAAATGTTTAAAAACTGAAATAACGCGCAAATAAACGCGAAAATCCTCAATCGCGTCAATTTTATGAGTGCCAGAGCCGAAGCATAGTCGTATCGGAGTTCGAAACAACTATGCTATAAACCTCGCAAAATGCGTCGTCTAAATGCGTTTTAACGCGTCGTTTAAATGCGTTTTAACACGTTTGTCAATCCGTCGTTTTTTCTAGTTTTCCAACTGATACTTCGTAAGCGACGCGGTCTTCGGTTTCTCCCCCTTCAAGCACTTTTTGATATACTCTCGACTGTATTCTTCCGATTATTTTCACTTTGTCGCCCACTTTGAAATTGCCGGCATAGCGGGCATTTCTGCCCCAAGCGATAGACGGTATGTAATCGGACTTGTTGTAAGCGCGGTTTACCGCAAGAAGCATATCGCAGATTTCTCTGCCGAAAGGAGTGGTGCGGTATATGGGGTCTTTGCACAAAAAGCCTTCGATTTCTATATAATTCGGATTGTCGGCATCGCCGCTTATAATCTCTCTCACAAAAACTCTGAGAACAAGTCGGCTGCGCTCGTTTTCCACCTTGTTATAGCTGCGCAACTGCCCCGACACACACAGTTCTTTTCCGAGTTCTAAAGGGTTGTTTTCCATCAATCTTTCAGAGAGCGTCAAAGGAATTTCATCCGTTTGACCACTCAATCTTTTCACACTGAGCGTAAGATCGTAAAAGCCTTCTCCAAGCACTTCATGCGAAAAAACGGGTGACGTTAAGACGGTGCCGAAAAGGTATACTTTGTTGTTTTGCAGCAGTTCGTAATTCATAGTGACTCCTTTGGATTTTATTGTTTTTTCAACCGCACTCAGCGGCAAGTTTATTTTTTGTGCTGTACTCCTCTTGAATCAATCGTATAGTTTTCCCTAAGTACCAAATCGCTCAACGCGACAAAGCGGAATCCTTTTGCTTTCAGAGCAGTCAAAACAATAGGCAGAGCGTCCAAAACGTGGTCGGAATTGTTGTGAAAAAGCACTATATCTCCGCTTTTTGCTTTTGGCACGATTCTTTCGGTAATATCCTTTGCCGAAAGCCCCTTCCAGTCCAAACTGTCAATACTCCATTGAACTCCGACCATGCCCGCTTCTTCAAGGCAGGTCATAAGACGATTGTCATAATCACCGTAGGGGGCACGGAAATACGTTGGGCGTGTTCCCGTCAGTTTTTCCACCTTTTCATTGACTGAATTGATTTCATTTAATACGGCATTTTTATCCAACCTCGACATATTGAGGTGATTTTCCGAGTGATTCCCTATGTCTAAACCCGCCGCCGCTATATCTTTTACGGCATCGGGGTAGCGGTCAATCCAAAATCCCACCAAAAAGAAGGTTGCGTCCGCCCCGTGTTCGTTGAGCAAATCGATTATTCCGTGAGTTTTGTCCGCGCCCCAAGCAGCGTCAAAAGTCAAAGCGATTACTTTGTCTTCCGTCTTGACATCAACACTGTATACGGGGATTTTGCGATTGCTCTCGCCAAAAAACACCGCCGAAGCCGAAGTAACGCCGATTGACACGGCAAGAAGCACCGTAATAACGACAAATGCCACCGAAAGAACCAGAGTTTTTCTTTTCAGAACAATAAACACCGTTCACCTCATATTAGAAAATTTTTCCGGGCTTTATTTGGCTAATTCTGCCGTTTTCTGTACTTTTAAGTCGTTTTCGGCACTTTTCTATGCAAAGTTGAACTAACACCGCCTCAATATACTTTCTTCATCAATGTATTTTTCTCTCTGCTCGGTTATTCTTTTGGCAAACACTTTTGCTTAAATTTAATTTAACTATTGCTTAAATTTGATTTGACGATTTTTATTTTAACAACCTAATTTTCTCTCAAACAATAATTTATCCTTAATTCAGACTTTGCTAAAGCACACACGCTTGACTTTATCCGCCATCGTGCTAAAATTAACCTTATGGAAAACATTGAAAATTCTGCTCAAAAACTCACTTCAAAAGATATTTGGCGGCGCGTATTACTGCACATTCCTTTTGTGCTTTTGGTAATATTTGCAACTGCGCTTATCGGCGGTGGACTTTTATTGTTCATCTATTCGATTGTTGCCGTTGCCGCGCTAAAATCTGCGATGGTATTTGTGATTGTTTTCGGCGGTGGCATTCTTGCTATCGGCGCAGGGCTTTTGTGTGTTGAAGCATTTAGGCTGTATCTTGCCTATTACAACGAAAAGGAAAAGTTTATCGGACGTCCGCCCAAAACGGAAGTCAAAAAAAATATATTCACACTGTCAAACATAAGTCTTGCAATAATATTGCTTGGCTCGATTTGTGTGATTGTTTCCGCCGCACTAGGCTCGCTTGAAGCGGAAAAATGGGTGGCGGCACGCTCATCGTATATGCAAGAAAACGGATACTATCCCGAAACCGAAACACGCAATTTCACGTTTGATATAATTGACCGCGACATTCAAAATATTTTGATTGACCTAGACACAAAAAATGCGGTAATCACTTACAAAGCCCAAGACGATGGGATGATTACCGTCAGCGGTTATGCAAAGTTTGAAAATCAAATCACTATTGCAACCGGCGGAGCAAATCACGTTCTCTCCATAGGAGAGAGAAGTTGCGACCAAATGCAAAACCGTATCGTTGACAAAATGCTGTTCTTTATGTTTGCAGACAACAAAATGGAAGCGCAAATTGTGATTACACTGCCCGAAGCCTACCGCGACAGCATAAATATTATAGGTCAATTTGTGGTGGCACAAAACTGACATACTGACATAACAATATTTATATTTATTTTGCGAAACATAAAGTCAATAACAAAATCAATAATAAATTTGCATAAGTTTGATGCAAATACAAATGTGATTTTACAAATTAAAAGCCTTGAAATTCAAGGCTTTTTTCATGCAATTCAAATCTTTTATTTTGAATTTTAATTTTTATTTTTTCAAGAAAATTACAGTCTGGAAGCTATTGCGTATAAAAATTCTTTGGACTCAAGTGCCTGAATTTTAACTCCTTTCTTGTTGAAAATGCCGGCGAGGTCTTTGGTCATTTCACCTTCTTCTATCGTTTGTATCGCCGCTTTTTCAAGCCTTCTGGCAAAGTTCACAAGTTCCGAATTTCCGTCAAGTTCGCCCCGCTTCCCCAGTGCGCCCGTCCAGGCAAACAGCGTTGCAATCGAATTGGTCGAGGTTTCCTCCCCTGCTTGCCATTTGCGGTAATGACGCGTTACGGTGCCGTGCGCCGCTTCGTACTCATACGCTCCCGTGGGCGAAACAAGCACAGAAGTCATCATCGCAAGAGAGCCGAAAGCCGTGGCTATCATATCGCTCATAACGTCGCCGTCATAATTTTTTAGCGCCCAAATAAAGCCGCCGTTGCTCCGCATCACTCTGGCGACAGCGTCGTCAATGAGCGTATAGAAATAAACTATGCCCGATTCTTCAAACGCCGACTTATATTCGTTGTCGTATAGTTTTTGGAAGATGTCTTTGAAATGGTGGTCGTAGACTTTTGATATGGTATCCTTTGTCGAAAACCACAAATCTTGCTTTGTCGCAAGCGCAAAATTGAAGCAACTGCGCGCAAATGAAGTTATGCTTTTATCCGTGTTGTGAACGCTCTGCACTATGCCGCTTTGAAAGCCGAAATCAAACACGACTTTTGTTTCATCATCGGTAACCAATTCCGCTTTTCCGCCATTAACCAACATTTCCACACCCTTATACACGTCGCCGTAGGCGTGACGGGCTATCGATATCGGTTTTGTCCAAGTGGGAACAAGAGGTGTGATACCGTCCACAAGCACGGGAGCGCGAAACACGGTGCCGTCCATAATGGCACGCAAAGTTGCGTTGGGGCTCTGCCACATTTTTTTCAAGCCGAATTCCTCCACGCGCTGCGCATTGGGGGTTATGGTGGCGCACTTGACGCCGACGCCGTATTTAAGACATGCGTTTGCAGCGTCCAGTGTGATTTCGTCACAAGTGGCATCTCGGTTTTGAATGCTCAAATCGTAATATTCCGTCTTTAAATCAACGTAGGGTTCGATGAGAATATCCTTCACCCAACCCCACAAAATTCTTGTCATTTCGTCGCCGTCGATTTCAACGAGCGGAGTAGTCATTTTGATTTTGTCCATTATCTACCTCTTTTGTTGTTAAACATTTTATCATATATTGACAAGGTGCGCAACTAAAACCGTTTTATAGCGCATAAAAGCACCAAAATCTTACAATTTCCCTCCTCCGTGATAATTTTCCAGCACTCCGGTTTTGAAAAATACGGTGCGCTGCTTTAGTTTTTCCGCCCGATTGATTGCCTCCATAATTATTTTATCAAGCATAGTATCAAACGATATGCCAACCTTTTCAAACAGATAAAACGCCAGCGAACCGGGGATAGTGTTGATTTCGTTGATATAAACCTTATTGCGGTTCAAGTCCACCAGATAGTCCACTCTGACAACGCCGTTTAAATCAAGTTCGCGGTAAATCCTCTCCGTGTTGGCTTTGACAACTGAATTGAGCGAGCCTATTTCGGCAGGTATGACGTGACCGCCGCCGCTCATTTTTCCCGTGGAGTATTTTTCTTCAAACGTAAGGAAATCGTGTGTGGACAGAGGTTGTTCCGTTTCGGACACGACAATTTTATCTCCGTCGCGGAAAGCGGCACAGTTCACTTCTTTGAAGTCCATCAGTTTTTGCTCCACAATGATTTTTTCATCAAACTCGCAAGCGATATCCAATGCGTCTTTCAATTCTTGATAACAACTTGCCGTGTGAATGCCGATGCTGCTGCCCAAACTTGCAGGCTTGACAATCAAGGGATAAGTCAAAAAACTTTCAAGATGGAAAAGCGTTTTTTCGGGGTCACTCTCGTAGTCTTCGCGCATAACCACAAGATTTGCCACAACGTTTAAAAGCATATTTTCAAAGAGTTCTTTGGATACAACTTTATCCATGCAAACCGCAGACTGCAAAACGCCCGCCGAAGTGTGCGGGATTCTGTAATACTGCATCAAGGCTTGCAAAATGCCGTTTTCGCCCTCTCCCCCGTGACAGCAAATCAGCGCCACGTCCGGCTTGAAATGAGCCTTTATGCCTTTTTTTGCGGTCGTATAAAAGCCGCCCGTAAACAGCAGAACTTTGGTGTGTTCCGTGGCAATAAAAGGTGTAAATGCTTTTAGAGTGGACATCTTGTCCATATAGAAATCGCCGTCGAAAAGATAAATCGGCTCAACGTCATACAGTCGCTCGTCCAAATGAGCGTAAGTTTGCACGGCGCTAATCACAGAAATATCGCTCTCTAGCGACCTGCCGCCGAAAATTAAGGCTACCTTGGTTTTCATACCCCTCCCGACGACTACTCCGCGTATATATCGGGCAAATCGTTGAGCAAAAGCAACGTGTCGCCAACGTGTAGCACATCTTTAAAAGCCGATTGCGCCTCTTCAAGCGTGCCGTATACGTTCAGTTTTCCGGCAAATCCGCCTTCCTTCAGCCCTCTTTTTAGGGCAAGAGTCTGCTTTTCTCCAATGAGCATTACGATGTCTGCAATAGAGGAAATTTCCACTCCCAATTTGTAGTTTTCCTCGTTTTGCGCTTCGCCCAACTCCACCAAACCCGGAGTCACAACAATATGTCTTCCGCCCATAAAGCGTAAAACCGCAAGAGCGCATCTTGCTCCTTCCGGGTTGGAATTAAAGGTGTCGTCAATTATCTTTATGCCGTTACTGCAAATTAGTTGCAGTCGGTGAGGCACAGGTGAAAGCGCGGCTATTTTTGATATGATTGTTTCGGCTTTGACGTTTAAACCGTACGCTGCCGCCGCCGCAAGCGCGATGTTCGATACGTTATGTTCTCCGAGCAGTTTGGTGCGTGCAACATAAACCTCGCCGTTTATGTGCAAATTGAAGACCGAACCGTCTTCACATACTGCAATTTCAGACGCGTATACTTCGCTTTTGGGGCATAATCCCGCAAAAATAGGCGCGCACTGAATGTCCGCATCGTAGAGCATCGTTTCGGCATCTTCGCTCAGCCTGTCCGTAACAACGGCAAACCCGTCCATAGGAAGCATTGTCAAAACACGCAATTTTTCTTGTATGATTCTTTCTCTGGTTTTGAAAGTTTGAAGGTGTTGTGTGCCTATGCCGGTCAACACCGCGCATTTAGGACGCACGATTTTCATAAGTTTTTTGATGTCACCGACTCGCCTTGCCCCCATTTCGGCAATAAAAACCTCGTGCGAAGCGTCCAATGCCGCGACGGTTTTTGAAATTCCCATAGGGGTGTTGAAACTCTCCGGCGTGGCAAGCACGCGGTAATCCGCGCTTAGCATCGACGTCAAATAGTTTTTCACGGATGTTTTTCCGTAACTGCCCGTCACCGCAATTTTTAATAAATCCGACCTTTCGGCAAGAATTTTTGCCGTTTTTTTCTCATAACGAAAATTGTTAATTGCCTCAAACACATTCACAATAAACATAGTCCCAATAAAGATTAACGGAAAAATTAGGGGAAAAACAAAATAAATCGCGTATCTATAATAGCCGTCCTCGACAACGTAATTGACGTGAGCCATTGCTAAAGTCATCAAAGCGGTTGCCGTCAACGCAACCGTTACCAGCGCGCGCATAGCGCGCTTGGTATATCTCATCGGCTTCCTCTTCTCAGGGATTTCCTCAATAAAATAGATGGCGATTTCGGCAATAAAGAAATACATTGCCGTCAAAAACCCCCAAAACACTCTGGAATTAAAAAAGCCGAACAGCACAAACACAGCACAGAATATCAGCGTTGCGAGGCAATCGATTAAAAAAGCAAGACGTAGTTTTTTGTTTTTAAATATTTCACATATGCGATAATTATCCTGCTGAATAACATAAAGATACGGACGTGTCATAAAGACCGCGCAAAGGAGTATCAAAAGCACAAAAAACCAGTTTCCGCGCGCTAGTATCAACCCGTTTTGTCCCCTGAAAACGGACTGTCGTCTTGCGTGTTTACAATTTTTGTAATGCCCTCTATTTCCTCGTCGATACCGTTTTCAGAACGCTTGAGTGCGGTTTTCTCCAAAAATACCGTCAACACGGCAAGGAAACGCTTTAAGTCTTCAACGTATGCGAAATGCCCGCCATTCAACCAAAAAATCGAACTGTCGGCAATATATTTTTGAAATTTTTTTGCCATATATGGCGGCGTTTGGTCGTCGGTTTTCCCCCAAAAAAGCGCGGTCGGACAGGCTATTTTCGGCAGTAGATTTGTTTGGTCGTAATTGACGACGTTTTTAAACGTCTTTTTCATAACCGGCGATAAAACTCTATATTCGGCGGAACCTTTAAGACCGCTATATCCAAGAGCAACAAGCAGTTTATGCGTCAAAATTTTGGCATAATAAGAAAGTTTTCTTTTGGGTCTTAGTCCTGCGCTGTCAACAAGCACAAGGGCACTGACACTCGACGGATTGAAAGCCGCCATTTCAAGAGCAACGCGCCCGCCGAAAGAGTGCCCCACAACCGCCGCCGATTCAATTCCGCTCTTTTTCATTTCGTCAAGGACGTTTTTTGCGTAATCGCCAACTGTGAAAGGAAGGGACGGTTCGGGGCTACACCCAAATCCGTCAAAGTCCACAAGCAGACACCTAAAACCGAGCAGTTGTTTTGCGACAAAAGAAAAGGCGGAGGCGTCACCGCCCCAGCCGTGAAGGAATACTACGCTATTGTCCCCCCTGCCTATTTCTCTGCTTTCCAAAATCCTCCTTAGACTGTCAGCCACATAACGTAGGCGTCGTCGCGGTTGTTATAATACCTCTTGCGTACGCCTTCGATTCTGAAACCGAAATCTAAGTACATTTTGATAGCCTTCTCATTTGTGAATTTAACTTCCAAAGTCATAGACTTTGCGCCAAGTTCCCTCGCTTTCATAATGAGAGTTGCCATCAGCAGTTTTCCTATGCCTTTGCCCCTGTCGTCTTTTCTGACCGCAATGTTTGTGATATGCGCTTCGTCCAATACCTTGTGAAATCCTCCGTAGCAAACAACTTCGTCGTCGCGCATTCCCACAACGTAGGTCGCGTTGTCTGAAGTGATTTCGGGGATAAACATATTCTCCGACCAGGGCATATCGAAGGCTTCTTTTTCTATCTCCGCCATCTGACGGAGGTGTTCGTAGCGAAGAGGCTCAAATCTCATCTGCGTTTCTCTCCGCCTGCGATTTTCTCATATAAACAGGCTCGAACACAGAAACGTATTCGCCCGCGTTTATCTTGTTCAAAACGACTTTTGTCAGCACTTCCGTTAGGTTTGTGACAGGTGACCAAATCGCGTCTGAAGGCACAGTGTTTTCGCCCGATTTGGCAAAAAACATTCGTATTATCCTGCCGTTTTCGCATTCCGCGAGATAAGTGTTGCCGTGTCCTGCGTCAATTGCCGCTGTTATCCGCGCCCTATTGTATGCAATAAGTTCAAAAGTGTTGACGGCAATTCTCTTGGCGTCGCTTGCATACGCTATGGCAGTCATCGCCGCCACGCCAATTCTTATGCCCGTAAACGAGCCGGGACCGACCGCAACCGCCACAACGTCCAATTCGGAAGGCTTTAATCCGCTCTTTTGCAGAACCTCGTCAACTGTGGGTAGCAAAATCGCGGAATGTCCGCTTTTTCCAACGTTAATTTCGCGCGAAAAAATCTTTTCGTTTTTGATTGCCGCAACACTCAGCACCGCACTTGTTGTATCGATTGCCAAAATATTCATGCAAAAATTATGTCATTAAAGCGGACGTTTGTCCACAAAAACACACAAAAATTAAACCGTTTAGACGTCATTTTTATGCTTTGCCCTCTTTGCGCCGCTTTTTTTGTCCGCTTTTTCGTCCAAACTGTCTTCAATTTCAAAAATACGCTCGTTTTCACCGTTCACGGTGATGGATATGCGGACAACTCGACCCTCAAAATGCTCTAGTTTGTTCCATTCGATAACGTTAACGCCGTCCTCGGCTATCGCTTCTTCAACACCCAATTCCACTAGGTCGTCAGCAGTTTCGGCGCGGTACATATCCAAGTGATTTAGCCTTATACGTCCGCTGTCGTAAACATTAAGTATGGTGAAAGTCGGGCTTGTAACGTCCTCGGTCACACCTAGTGCTGAAGCAAGACCTTTTACGAAAGTGGTTTTGCCTGCTCCCATTTCTCCAAAAAGCAGAACCGAGTCGCCGCTTTCAAGTGTAGAAGCGACCTTCGACGCAATGGAGCAAGTTTCTTCGACGCTTTCAACTTCATATTTTCCACTCAAACAAACTTTTTTTAAACTATGCCCTTCCCAGTGTAGGACTTTGCTCAGCCTCTTATAAACGACAAAAGTCAGCAAAGACATAACCGTACAGCGCAAAATATTGAACGGCAGTACGCCGAGCGAAAGATAATATCTGTAAAACGTTTCTTGCGTCACGTCTTTATACAAGGGTTTGACTATGCCTATGAGTATGTTGAAATTTCCGTTGAAATAAAGTGTTACATAAAATGGAATGGAAATATAACGGTTGACAATCAGTGCCGCTGCGGTAAAACAAACCGTTCCGACTGCTATGCCGATAATTGCGCCCTTTTTGCTTTTTAAGTATTTATATATGAGTGACGCAGGCAAAACGTAGGCGATTCCTAAAAGCATGTCCGTGGCCTCTCCCACAAACTGTGTGGACGAAAGCGGGAATTTCAAAAGGCACTTAAAAATTATAACCAAACAGCCGCTTACAGGACCCATTGAAAAGCCCGCAAGCATGGCGGGAAGTTCCGATATCTGCATTTCCAAAAAACTTGGAAAAATCATTGGCAAATTGAACTTCGCAAACGCGTAAAGGATGAAAGAAATTGCCGTCAGCAGTGAGATTTTTGCGATGTAGGCTGCAGAAAACTTTTTATCGCCGAATTTCTTTAGTGTTTGTGTAAATTTTGTGATACTTGCTTTGTTTGTGTTGTCTTTCATAATAATAAAGCCTCGGATTTTCTCCAAGGCGAAAACGGCGCAAGCGCAACTTCTTTCATCCGGACTGTACCGTCGGTGAGGGATTTTCACCCTCTCGGCGCCAAAAGGCGTTTGCGGACTTTAACCGCCGGTGGGGAATCGCACCCCGCCTCGAAGTATACATATTGTAGCGTGCTTTAGCCCCGAAGTCAACAACCTGCGAAGCATTTTTATAATTTTGCTTTATTAGGATTTTTTGTATTTGCCGCACCGCTTTTTGTTATGGAATAAATCTAAATTGCACGGCAATAATATATTTGTGTGTGATTTAGTTATCGAAAATCAGGTTTTGACACCTGCACAAAGCGCAATGGCGATTGAAGAAGTCGCCGCCGCAAGAGCCTTTGAATACGAAGGCAACGTCGTCGTTGCCGCCGTAATCAAAAACGTTTATTCTTCAAGTGAGCGCCGCAAAATCAAAGATAAAATCCGAAAAGAGGTTGCCGCGTCGTGCTCTAAAAGCGAAGACACGGTCATCGTAACCTTTGATATGGAAATTTTCCGCCGAATAGAGTATGCAGACGAAGTCGAAAAGCAAATCCTTCTTTCGCTTGCAAAGACGCGCTGATCAGCACTGTTTGGTTGTTATTTGCCCGTCACGGTAAAACTCCACGTTATTTCCGTCTGTCCAAAGTTTTTCAAGACAGTAGAACACTCTCGTGTCGTCATTGAAGATATGCACCAGCACGCTGCCATAATCCAGCACCGCCCATTTGCCATCTTCCAAGCCGTCGTGTCTTAGACACTTGACTCCGTCTTCTTTTTCAAGCTTTTCAATCAAATACTCTGCCGTTGACTTGACTTGTTTGTTGCTCCTACCCGTACAAATCACGAAATAATCGGCAATGACGGTCAAATTTCTGACGTTCAAAACAGTGATATCCACGGCTTTTTTGTCGTCAAGTTCTTTGCAGATGAGGTCTTTAAGTTCTAATGATTCCATCTTTCCTCCTAGGTATATATTGTGCAAAAAAATGCACTTAGAACGCTTTTTAATACTAATTCCTTTTTACTGCGTCTTCGCTCAGATAAAACTTTACGGCATCCTCCGTCAAAGGATATATGGGCGTTTTGTCATTTAGCAATTTATTATAGGTATAATTTAACACTTCCAAAAAACCTTGCTCAAAGTCTTCGTCAACGGCGCGCCTTAATTCAGGTATAGGCTCGTAGTTTCTGTCATTCGAGGTGCTGTCTGCGACGTATATCAACTTTTCAAAGGTTGTCATATCCGGTTTTGCGGTAGTGTGGCAGCGTATTGCCGACAAAATTTCGGGGTCTTTGATTTTGAAATCGCGCTTTGCCTTTTCCGCTCCCAAAAACTGATGCAACACTTTTGTGCCAATAGCATCCTTTGGCACGTTCAGCCCATCAAGCGATTTGCGTTGCTTTGCGTTGTCGTGAAGAAGAGCGGCAGTGAAGCATTTTACAAAGTCTTGCTTTAAATTGTGCTCGCTGTTTAATTCCACGGTTCTCAAAACCACGTTTTCGGTATGGTCAAAAAGGTCGTCCGATTGATATGATTTGATTTTATCAACCGACGATTTAAACTTACTGAACAACTTGTTTTTTACAATGTATTCATAAACTTCAGAATCGAGTTTGTCAACGGGCATACCCAAAAACAGCCGCGCCTTGATTTCGGCGGAAGAAATCTTTGTACCTTTGAACTTTATAGGGACAATCTCCCCTTTGCCGTATTTTTGCTTTATGCGTGCCATGCTGTCTTCAACGCTGTCATAACCGGCTCTCTCCGCAACGGCAATAGGACACATATCCAAAATTTCGGAAGTGTTTTTCCAAGTATCGAAAAACTGAAGACTGTCGCCGCCGATAAGATAAACGCAGTCACCGTATTTCTCTTTCAAAATCGGCAAAATCAGATAGGTATAATTGCGTCTTTTGCGTTCAAATTCTATCCCGTCCACAATCACTTCCTTTGCGCACGAGGCGAATGTTTTTTCGCATAAATTCTTACGCACTTCAAAATCCAAAAATCCCTCGCTCTTGTGAGGCGGCAAATAAGTCGGAATAAGCACCAGTCTGTCTGCTCTTAACTCAGATACAGCAGCGGTGCACAACCTTGTGTGTTCGGAATGCGGCGGGTCAAACGCCCCGCCGAACAATACTGTCAGCATATGTATATTGTACCAAAAACTTAAATATCTTACAAGGGTATAAAACGATTTTGAGTGTAAATTTTCCAAGTTGGGCAATAATCCCATTATGTCGCGTATCTTGGATTATATCGTGCTTACAATCGCAGTTTTTTTGCTCACTCTTGTTTGGAGCAGTTTGCTTTTTGACAAGTGGGTATATCCGATTCTTATTTCTTGCGCCTTGACATCAATCGCCGTAATCACACTATGGTATATTACAAAAGCAAAAGGCAAGCCCTATTCTTATGACAGGCTCGCGTTGGAACTTTCGGTGAAAGGCAGCAAATATTTGATAAATATAGTCAAAAGTATTCTAAAAAACGACAATTTCGAGAATGGTGAGAACTATTTATTGCTTCAAGACAGCATGATTGTCGCCGCTTTTCGATTTTCACCGCTTGGGCTAAACGACCTTGGAAATATATTGACTCTTGCCTTGGAGAAAAAAAGAAAGCGCATTTTCGTGCTGGCAAGAGGTATTGACAGAAAAGCGGCAAGCATCATTTCCACAAGCGAAGTGAGGCTTACTGTTGTGAGAATTCGCGCAATTTTTCGTTTCTTAAAAAAGAACAACGCCCTGCCCGACTTAAAACCACAAAAGAAAAAGTTTTCCTTCTCTATGTTTATCGACGGAATCTTTCAGCGTACCAACACCAAGAACTATATGTTTTCAGGAGCGTTGCTTATTGCGGTCGCATTTTTAACACCGCTTAAAATTTACTATTTGGTTTTCGGCTCTATATCTTTGCTTATGGCAATTTTGACGCTGACTCCCCTAGGCAAAGGCAGTTTCGGCTCTGAAAAACTGTTTGAAAACTTGTCGGCGAACAACACACACTCCGACTCCAACGATGAATTCACCCACGATAAATAACTATCTGCAGTTTGTATTTAATAAGCGGTCGATTTAATAAAGAAATAACATAAAAAATAATATAAAAAACAAGCGTACTTTTGTATGAAAAATCGGACGCTTGTTTTTATAAATTCATCAATTTGTCTTAGAAAGAAATCGGCTACAATCAGTCTTGAAGCATTTCGTTAACGA
>CAYIYN010000024.1:0-18784 GCA_964367645.1 uncultured Bacteroidaceae bacterium | reverse complement strand
GTGGTGGGGGTGCCCCCTTTTGCCGCTATGCCGGCGCACTTTTGTCTGGTGCTCGACACTCGCTTTCTCGCCGCCCTGCGGCTCGCGTTTGTAACTTCGTAATGGGAAAGTGCGTAGTCACTCTCGCTCGGAGTATTTTCGTAGCTTTGCATTGAGAAAGTGCGTGTTTGCTCTTGCTCGGGGTTATTTCGTAACTTCGTAATGAGTGAGTGCAGACTCATTTGGGGGCAGACGTAGAAAACAGGCAAACATCATCGTTAAAATCGGAACGCGATAATTTTTGGACAATATTTGTTTTACAAATAAAAGGGCGCAGGACGCGCCCTTAAAATTTTGATTTTTACACGATTGATTTTATTGTTTCAATCGGTCCGACTCAGTCCGGTCCGACTCAGTCCAGCGTTTTTTCTAGGCAGCGGACAAAAAATTGAGTGGCCTTTTCAAGTTGGTCAACATGCAATCTTTCGTTTATGCCGTGTATTCTTGCTTGATCGTCAAGCGAATTTATAAACGGACCGAAGCGGAATACGTTGTCGGTCAACGGATTATAAAAGCGAGCGTCCGATGCCGCGATAAACATATAAGGTGCAACTATTACGTCATCAAAACTTTCACAAACCGCCGTGCGTATGTTTTCGTAAGCGTCGCAGTGCACGTCGGCTTCGGCGGAAGGGTTGGAATATTCAAGCAATTTGATTTCAAGTTGTCCTTTCTTTATATATTTTTTAAGCAATTTTTCAAGATACGCCTTCACGTCGTCGGCGGTTTCTCCCGTTATCATACGGTAGTTGATGTTAACTTTGGCTTGTTTTGGAATTACGTTTCTGGCATCTGCTCCCCAAAGCATTGTGGGCGCAAAAGTCGTGCGGACAAGAGCGTTGGTCATCGGCGCGGCGACGGTGAACACGAATTTAACAAGGGGAGAGAGAACGTCACGATTTGTGAGCGCAAACTTGAAAACTTTGCCCAACGCGCTACCGCCGCAGTAGGGGGCGAGTTGACTGAAAGTTTCTTTTGTCAGGGCAGTCCAGCGAGTTTTCATTTGGTGAGTTTCAACTTTTTTGATTATATCTGCAAGCACGCCGTCCGCTGTGGGAGGATTGGGGTTTGACGCATGTCCTCCCGCTTTTTTGACGATAAGTTCTATGTCCCCGTTGCCCTTTTCAGCCGCTCCGATAAGTGCCACGGTATGCGGCACACCCAAGACTTTGCCGTCGAGTACGGTGCCGCCCTCGTCTATGACAAATTCCATCCGGACGCCTTTTCCTTTGAGATATTTGACGATATTCGACGCACCTCCCGTGGAGTTGCCCGGTTCTTCGTCGTGGCCGAAACAAAGATACAAATCTCTGTTGAAAGTTTTTCCCGCTTTGAGGTGATATTCCACCGCTTCAAGCAGAGCAACCATATGAGATTTCATATCCTGAGATCCGCGTCCGTAGATGTATCCATCGTCAGTAAGCACCGCATCGAAAGGGGGATATTCCCAACCGTCTAACGGCGCAGGAACAACGTCGATGTGGCTGAGATAACAGCCGCCTTTTAGTTCGGAATTCTTGCCGGGCAGACGATAAATAATGCTGTAATCGGCAATAATTGTTCGCTCCGCTTTGGCGTTCAGCAAAGGATAGGTATTCTCAAGCCAATCTCTGTAATCCAAAAAGGGTTGAATATTGTCGATATAGTCTTCCACCATAGACACGGTGGGTATGCGGATTGCCTCTCTCAGATGTTCCGCCGCGGCATTTTTGTCCACTTTTGCAGGGGTCACTTGCTCTACGGGTTTGTGAGAGGGCTTGTTGAATGCAGTTCTTATAAGAAGCACTGCGAAGAAAATCACGGCAACCGCCGCCACTGCAATACCTATGATTGCGCCTGTTGATAGCATGGCAAACCTCTTAACTTTGATAAAAAGAGTATAAAACAGCCCGGACGGGATTTCAAGAATTTTATAAATTTTGCTAAAATAACGGTTTAATTGTTCGGGTTGTCAAGTTTTGATTTGACACGCGCGTTGTCCTCGCATATAATAAACGAAAAGCATAACCCGCGCACGTGGCAGCGCATGCATTAGAATGCGTGGGCAATTAGGAAGATTTACAGGAATGAAAAAGCATCTTTTTACGGTAATAGCCTTGATTTTGGTTTTCATAGTCGGACTGTCGCTTTTTGCATGCAACGGCGGAAAAGACGATATTAACAAAGGAAAAGTTGAGGAAACGATTGAAGAACCCAAAGATGACACATTCATCATTGACGACAGCAATCTTATTTCAACCGATTATATCGACTATGCAAACACAGTTTATCTGAACACTGAAGAATATCCCGCTCTTGCAGATATGGGGCTTACTTTGGTTTCAGAATATTCGAGCACAGACTATGACTGTTATACCGAGGTCGATGCCGACAACGAAGACAATATCAGACAATATTTTGACCCAACCCGTCCCAGTATAATCATTATAAACGGCGTTGCATTCGGCGGAGGCAGATACGGAAGAGGAGGCATGAGCGCGTCAAATCACGTTGCGGAATTTTCAAGCAACCTCTATATCGAAGAGGAAGAACTTGATTATTTCACTTCCGATCCAAACAGCCTCCAAACATACGCATTGTCAAAATATTGGTACGACGGTGTCTCCGGAAAAGAGAAATATAATATCTTCCATTTTCACTATACTAGGTTCGCCGATACTCTCGATTCCACTCAAGATGTGGGCGGCGCGCTGAAAGCAACCGTAACCGTCCATGACAATATCTGGTCCGATAACAACGGCGTACAAGCACTGTATCGGGCAAGCAACGGAGAAATTGTCGCGACAGAGTCGGGAAAAGCAATCAACGGCTATTCCGTTGCTGAACTCTACGCTGCGGAATATTTAAGAGCGTTTGGCTTTGTAGATGAACTGTATCCGGATTATAAAAACAGCGGAAAGCGTACATACGTTGCAAGTCACTCGATGGGCGGCGTAATGAGCGTAGCGGGCAACGTGCTGTTGAAGCTGCTGTCCGACGACGGACAAATCCCCATGGCATTGACGCCGTCAAGACTTTTGCAAATGGATAGTTATGTGGGTGCTTTCGGCAAAGACGACACTTCCAGACTGTCTTGGACGGACAAACCTTACTGCACCGTTTCGACAAAGGATAAAAACAGCGGAGAAACAATAACAAAAAGCACGGCATCGGCAAACTATCTTGCGGCTTTAAGACGTCTTGCTATCAATTATAACGTAGCAATCGACTTTTATATGAACGAAGGTTACAGTGTGCCGTTTACCGTTATGGCAAATTTCAGAGAAGACGCCAAAGAATGGGTTGGAGTGCGCGGAGAAGAGGCGAATTTCATTATGGAATATTCGGCAATGGTTCGCTTGCATCCTCTCTATGCCGATATGAACGGCTCAATAATAACCGACGGACACAATCCAATAAGGGAATGGGTGCTCACCTCATATATCTACGAAGCTCCTACCGTCACGGTTGACGGAGTCACTTACACTGTTCCCACTGCGGCCATGTCAAATGAAGACGTTATTGCCGCAAGAGGTACCTACTATATTCAAAAGTCCAAAAATCCAGACGGAACCGTCAGTGATGTTTTGGGAAGTTATACGGGGCATTACGTAGAAACCGTACGGTGCAACGACGACTACTTTGCAAAAGTAAGATAGAATTATTTTTTTGCGGCTAAACCGCGAACGGAGGAAATATGAAATTTGATAACAAGGGCGTGGAAAAATTTGTTTCGGAAAGCGTAGAACTATGCAAACCTGAAAAAGTCGTCCTTATCGACGGCAGTGAAGCGCAACTGGAAGCACTAAGAAAGGAAGCCGTATCCACCGGCGAAATGATAAAACTCAACCAGGAATTGCTGCCCGGTTGCTATTATCATCGCACAAAGCCCAACGACGTTGCACGCGTCGAGGGTAGGACGTTTATTTGCAGCAAAAAAGCCGAAAATGCAGGTCCAACAAACAACTGGAAAGACCCCGAAGATATGTACGCCGTCTTGAAAGGAATAGCCAAAGACAGCATGATAGGCAGAACTATGTACGTCATACCGTTCTCTATGGGTGCAGTCGGGAGTCCTTTTTCAAAAATAGGTATTGAAACCACAGACAGCATTTATGTTGTACTGAACATGGTTATTATGACAAGAACGGGACAAAAAGTGCTTGATCAGCTCGGCGACAATGACGATTTTGTCAAATGCTTTCACGCTAAGTGTAATATCGATGAAAATGAACGATATATTGTTCAATTTCCCGAAGACAACGCTATTTGGTCTGTCAATAGCGGATACGGCGGCAACGTGCTGCTTGGCAAAAAATGCTTTGCACTGCGTATAGCCTCATATCAAGGTTGGAAAGAAAACTGGATGGCGGAGCATATGCTTATTTTGGGCGTTGAGAAACCCAACGGCGAAACGAAATATATCGCCGCCGCATTCCCTTCCGCTTGTGGAAAAACCAATCTGGCAATGCTTATTCCTCCTCAAACATATTCAAAGAAAGGCTATAAAGTATTCACAGTCGGCGACGATATCGCTTGGCTGCGCCCCGGAAAGGACGGCGGACTGTATGCGATAAACCCCGAAGCGGGATTCTTCGGCGTGGCGCCCGGCACCAACGAGAAGTCAAACTTCAACGCTCTTGCCAGCACACGCAAGAACACGATTTTCACAAACGTGGCAATGAATCCCAAGGATAACACCGTATGGTGGGAAGGCCTAACGAAAGAGGCTCCCGAAAAACTTATAGACTGGATAGGAAATCCTTGGCACCCGGGCATTACTGACAAAGATGGCAAGCCCGTTAAGGCGGCAAATCCCAACTCTCGTTTCACCGCACCTGCAATCAACTGCCCCTGCATTTCAAGCGAGTTTGAAGCACCAAACGGCGTGCCGATCAGCGCAATCGTGTTCGGAGGCAGACGCGCTCAAACTACACCTTTGGTGTATGAATCCAAAGACTGGGACAACGGCGTGTTTGTCGGCTCTATTATGGCGTCAGAAACAACGGCGGCGGCAAGCGGAGCGGTCGGTGTCGTAAGACGTGATCCTATGGCTATGCTGCCTTTCTGCGGATATCATATGGGCGACTATTTCGCACACTGGATAAAGATGGGCAAACTCATAACAAAACAACCCAAGATATTCAACGTCAACTGGTTCCGCACCGACGAGAACGGTCAATTCATTTGGCCGGGATTTGGAGATAATCTGCGCGTGTTGGACTGGATTTTAAGACGCTGTGAAGACGCTGTCGACGCAGTGGAAACTCCGATTGGATTTGTTCCGAAGGCCGATGATATCAACATTGACGGACTGGATATTGATTTTGAAACACTGAAAGGCTTGCTTACCGTTGACAAAGAAAACTGGAAGACGGAAGCAGATGGTATTGAAGAATTTTATAAAAAATTCGGCGACAAACTTCCAAAAGAATTGCACAAGGAACTCGATAAGCTAAAAGCGGCATTAAACTAATTTGAAATCAAAAAAACTTGTTAGATGCCGAAAACCGTAATTTAAGCGGCTTGGGTAACGTAAAGATGGAACTGTACGAAAAATTTTTAACAGAAGAAGTGAATGAAAAAGGCCAGTTGACGGGCATTGAGTGGCACGTCCCCGAAACTTACAATTTTGGCTTTGACGTCGTGGACTGGTACGGCACAAATTCGCCCGATAAAAAGGCGATGGTTTGGGTTTCCAACAACTTAGAATGCAGGATTTTTACGTTTGGAGAAATTATGGAGGCCTCCAACCGGGCCGCCAATTACTTTAGGTCATTAGGAATACAAAAAGGTGACAAGGTGATGCTTATTTTGCGCCGCCACTGGGAGTTTTGGGCAATTATCGTAGCTCTGCACAAGATTGGCGCTATTGTCATTCCCGCAACCGACCAGCTGAAAGAAAAGGATATCGAATACCGCTTTAACGCCGCAAACGTCAAGGCTATTGTCTGTACGGCAAAGGGGAGCGCGCTGTCCGAAGCCGAAGCTGCCATAAAAAATTGCAGTCAGGTGAAGATAAAAATCGTTGCCAACGGCAGTGCCGAGGGCTGGCACAATTACAACGATGAGGTTAAGCCGTTTTCCGATATCTATTCGCGTCCTTTGGACGATTCGGCACCGCTGCGCGACGAGCTTATGTTGATGTATTTTACGTCCGGCACGACTGCACACCCAAAGATTGCCGCGCACGAGCATACATACTCTTTGGCACACTTTGTCACGGCAAAATGGTGGCATAACGTCAAATCGGACGGACTACATTTCACCATTGCAGAAACGGGTTGGGGAAAAGCAGTCTGGGGAAAACTGTATGGTCAATGGCTTTGTGGAGCTTGTGTTTTCACATATGATTTTGACAAATTTGACCAAGATACGGTGCTCAAAATGTTTGGAGAATACAAGATAACTTCTTTCTGTGCGCCACCTACAATTTACCGCTTTATGATACACGAGGACTTGAAAAAATACGATTTGAGCAGCCTCGAATATCTAACAACGGCAGGCGAAGCGCTCAATCCGGAAGTTTTCAAAAAACTCAAAGAAGCAACGGGTTTGAGCATTATGGAGGGCTTTGGACAGACGGAAACAACGCTTAGCATTGCCAACCTTTTGAACACGACTCCGAAACTCGGCAGTATGGGCAAAGCCACGCCCATATACAAACTCCGCCTTGTCGATGCCGACGGAAAAGACGTGACTACGGGCGAAGCCGGAGAGATTTGTATCGACATAAGCGAGGGTAAACCATACGGTTTGTTCCGCGAATATTACAACAATAAAAAAGAAACAGATGCCGCTATGCACGACGGATTGTACCACACCGGCGACGTAGCCTGGAGCGACGAGGACGGATATCTCAACTTTGTCGGAAGAACCGACGATATCATAAAATCCAGCGGTTATCGCATAGGGCCGTTTGAAATCGAAAGCGTACTTATGGAACACCCTGCCGTTATCGAATGTGCGGTAATAGGCGTACCGGACGAGGTTAGAGGTCAGATTGTGAAGGCAACGATAGTCTTGAAAAAAGGCGTAACCCCATCGGAGGAGTTGAAAAACGAGATACAGCAGTTTGTAAAGCACCTGACCGCGCCCTACAAATATCCAAGAATTATAGATTTTGTGGCCGAACTTCCAAAGACGATAAGCGGAAAAATCCGCAGAACAGAACTTAGAAAATAATTTTGAATGAGCGGAGGAAACTCCGCTCTTTCTTTTGTTTGTTTGAGCGAAATTTATTTGTTTAAATTCCAATTTGACAGGTTTAGAATTAGCATTTTTAAAATTTTCGAATTGATTTTCCAAAATTTTGCATTTCGTCGGGGAGCTATGGAGGAAAATTGGTGTTGACAGCGCGCCTTTAAGCGTAGTAATATAGTGTTGTATATTTTGCGAGAGTGCGTGAGTACCCGCGCGTGCGCGTTACTGATGCAATCCAGAGGTGAATTTATGAGACACAACAAAACAGGCAAACTTAATCTGTGGACTATTGCGCGACTTTCAATTTTGGCTCTATGCTTTGTGGTCGCCTTTGCCTTTGCTTTGACGTCGGACGTATTCGACGGCAGCGGCGCTAACGCCAAGATTGCTTTGGCAGGCGACGTAACAGCCAGTGCAGGCACTGCTGCCGCAATCGTATCCGATTCAGAAATAACTGCGAATTCTTTCGGCTTTCCCGGCACTGCTGCCGGCACTTCCGAGTGGACGGGCACGTTTCCGTCCAGCACCACTGCATTTTCTGCATCAAATCTCAACACCTATGCAAAAATGGGAAGAGGAACAGGCGCGCCTGATGGCGTCAATATTACATACGATGAAACCTCGGCAGGCTACGGAAGCATAACTGCAACGGTAGCTGGCAACAACGCGCGTGAAGGCTGGCTGTATACAGCACTAAATTTTGATCCATTCGCATCATCGTTTATGCAGAAAATGCTCGTAAACGCAGCGGTTGTGACCGTGTATGCAAATGTAAGCGTCACTGCAAACACTTACGGAACTCACAACAACAGCGAAGGTGTGCCTACGGTTTGGGCGACAGCGCAGGCAGTAAGCGGTCTGCAAACAGGTGAAAACGTCAGCGGATGGGCTGATACGCAAATAGCGACAGGCTATTATTCCGGTAACACTCCGTCAACTTGGGGCACATTTACATCCGGCTGGATTCAACTCTCGCCGACAAACCGTTATATCGCCGTAAAACTGCACAGTCATCACGGCAAGAGCTCAGGCACAGCTTATTCCACTTTCTCGCATACCTTGTTGTTTAAAAATATCAACGTTCAATATAAAATCGTCCTTAAAAACAGCTGGACTGATAATAGCAGCCAAATTATCATGGACGGTGCGTCCCCCCAATGCGTATCTTTCGCAAATTACGGCGGTGCGGGCGGCTTTTATAATCCCACAACGGCAAACACCGGCTCCGGCTGGGCATATTTTCCCGGCGGAGATCCCAGCGGCACGTTGGGTGCTGCAATCAACAGCGTCAAAACCGCATACAACAGCGCGGTTGACTCCGTTCCCGGCGACGCCAAGGGCACAACCGGCTCAACGGCAAAACTTTATTCATACGTAGACAACAGGCTGTCTACGCAAGGCGGCGACAGAATTGTCTACGGAGGCAGTGATTATTATTTCAAGAGGATTTCCCTCACTTTCAAAGATTATTACGATTATGCCGGCTCGGGTAATCCTATTGCGGGCGATTCTTGCGACATTTGGTACGCATCCGGTCTTAAGTCGCTCAAAGTCGGTATTACGACGCTAGACGTATCTGCCGGCACTACCATAGGACTTACTCCGTTTAACGTGACCACTACAGCAGGCGACGTGCAGGGCGGACAGTTTGAAGTTTCGCGCACAAATCGTGTAAACCTCACGGTGACTATCTACATAAGAATAAATTGCAAGATTGACGTACAAGTTACGGACTTTGGCGGAGCAACTTCGTCAAACCGCATTGTTGACGTCAAAGGTATTGACGGGACTGCACCCGTCGACACTCCCACAATGGACACAACCGATAATACGGCGGCTGTCTATACGGCAGGCTTCACCGGTTGGAACAGTATCGTTTGGACAACCACAAGCACCTTCTCGGTTCCTATGAACCAAAACGAGGACTTGGATGACGGCGCAGTGCCTTATATGTGGTTCTACTCCGTGCAAAAAGCCGACACTCCGCAGGCGGCTTCGGCGTTGACTCCGACAGTTTGGAACGAAGACGCACTAAGGTCAAAAGTGCCGTTTGCGGTTAAAAACCTTGCAAGTTTCGACTATGATTTTATTAACGGTGTGGCATCTCCCACATTCAATTCCAACGGCACAATCAAATACGGCGTTGGCGGGCAAAACGGCGAAGACGTCACCGGCCCCGGCTATTATCTGTTCACGTTCTACACGATGGATATGTGCGGCAACGCAGGCGCGTATTCCATTTCTTATTTCGTAAAAGCCGACTATCTTGCTCCTCAAAACAACCTTTCGCTTTTAAACGGTGAAAGAACAATCGCCGCCAACGGTGATTGGGGAAGTGTGGACACGCTAAGAGTCACGCTCAATCAAACGGCGATAAATCTTTCGGGGAACACTTTATTGTTCAACGATTACAACGGCGATGCGCACAGTGTGGCAGTCAACGGAACGGGCAGTTTTGCCGATCCTTATCACATTATTTCCGTGGACGGTGTGGGTATGAGCGCGTGCAACAGTTGCACGGTGCTTAACGGCGCATATCAAATCATAATCAATTATTCATATACCGCTCCCAACGGAATAAATCCCGCGTCTGCGGTCTGGGAGATAATTTTCGGTTCAAACAAACACCCCGGAACCGATAATTATGAAAATATAAGTTATGCAACCACATTCACATTGATTGTCGGCACCGATCCAGAACCTGACAGACCCGTGGATTATTGCGACAAGGGCGATCCTATTTACGATACGGACGGCACGACTCTATTGCACTACAAGTGGCAGTATCTGTCCGGCAAGAAATATTATGACGGCGTCTATATACGTTTGGACCGCAACGCTCCCGAAACTCCTCAAATTTACGACAGCAACGTCAACAACGAATATTTTGTTGAAAGCGCAATGACGCTAAGCGACGGTGTCTATTCTGTTGATACCTATTCACCCGGCGAAATGCGCTCGTGGCTCAATGCCTGGACGTGCGCTTCGACCGTTTCATTCTCTGAAAGCTTGATAAACGAATTCCCCGCGGACATCAAAGTTTATATCGCTATGAAGAACATTGTGTACTTCAACGGCGAAAGTAACGATTATCTCACTTTGAAAAATTCAGCGGCGGGCAGTTCTGTCAACAACTTCTATATTGACTATCAAAATGCCAATCGCAGTAACACCACTGCATTTTACAATTTTGACAACGTCAATATCTTAACCGGTGCGGAACTTGCAACAGGAAGTTATAACAGCTCCGTAAACATGCTTGCCGGCTTGGGCGCCGGACTTCGTGTGTTCTATATTTGGTCGGTTGATCAGGCGGGCAATTACAGCGAACTCGGCGTTCACTATGTTTTTGTTGACAACAACACCTATTATGTCAAGAGCGAAGTAAACAACGGCATATTTGCCCCATCTACCGGTTCGGTCGCCGTAGGCGGTTCAAGACTGTCAATTAAGCGCGGCGCGTTTTATGAAAATTCATACAACCTTGCGGAAGGCTATGCCCCTTATAAACTGCTCAGTTCCAGCAACGGCGTAGTTTCAGAACTTTGGACGACAGAGGACCCCACTTCGTTCTCGCAGTCGTCGCAGGGTAAGGTCGCATCAATCAACGGCACCGACTTCTCGTTATATTTCGACAAGTCCGAAGATTACGGCTCCATGAAGTCAAGCGGCGGCGAAAGCAACGATATTTTAATCACCTTCTACTATCGCAGAGTTATCGATTTTGCCGTCACGAACACTACGGTCAAATACGCAGGCGGAGCGACGGTTGTTCCGTATTCGGTTAACGTCGAGGCGGCGCGCGCGTTCATGCAATATCTGTTCACAGGCAACGGCACGACGATTTTCAACGAAGAGGAAGCAGTGAACACTTTCCCGACAAACGTAGGAAATTATAAGTTGTCCATGTGGATAGAAGATGAGAATTATATCACTGCAAGAGATTTTTCCAACCAAGAACTCAATTATACCATTGCCAAAGCCGATCTTATTGTGACTGCGGTTTCTTCTACAAACGAATACGGCAGTTTGCAAACGCTTGACTATACTGTTAGCGGATTGGTTGGCGGAGATATTTGGAGCAAACCGTGGAACGTCAGCGTCCTTATATTGCAAAATGCAACTGCGGAAGAAATAGCCGCAGGCTACAATACTTATCCTGTCGGTTTGTACCGCATTGTTTTGGGCAAAGACGGCGAGGGTGTTGAATGGGATTTGAGTTCCGCGTCAAGCCTTGAGGAAGGCTCAGAATTCACGATAAGCAACTATAAAGTTACGTTTGTCGGCGCTTACCACAACGTATCGAAACAGGTTATCACGGTCCTTTTGGCTCCAAATCAGAAAAAGACTTTCGGTGCTGCGGACGACAATTTCTGTTTTTACGTTGAAACAGACAGTTTGCCTTCGTCAATATATTCAGTCGGCATGACAAACGAAGAGTTGATTGCAAATCTTGTCGGCGCGAACGGCGTGTTCAAAAATGCCGAATACATGGACATTGAAACCAATCGGTTCTATATGCGCGCAGCAAGCGATGTTTCTTTGATAAGACGCAACGCAGGCGAAAACGTAGGCACGTACGCATTCACTTCTTATGCCGACAACTTTGATTTGGACGAGAACTATTCCGTGGTCATTGACGTCAGTACGCCCATATATTATACGATTGAACAGCGCACCGTTGTTTTGACACCTTTTAACGGTCAAGTACTCAGTTCCAATACAGAAGGGAATTATGAAATTTCCTTTGGATTTAGCGCGGAAGCAGATTCTGTATACGGCGAATATCTCACAAAGGGATTCAAACTCTCCGACTCACCCATCGGCAGCCCCACGTCTGACGATAACTTTGTTTATTCCATTTACACAATTGTCACCGATACAAACAACTCCATAGTCGAAGATACTGCAAACGTCAGGTTTACGACAAGTTCCACTACAACTCAAGTGACAGTCAAGCAAGTCAAGACAAGTCCCGAAAAGATTGTCGTAACAATCAGCGCAAAAGCGGGACAGAGTTTCGTTTACGGACAAGATTTCGGTTCAAACGGCACAGTATCCAACGTCACATACAACTCCACAGACTACAACATCGCTTTCTCAAGCGGCACTATGCCGGAGAACTCCACGATATACTGGACCGCAACGCTTTGTAAAAACGGTTCTGCAGCAGTCAAAAACGCCGACGGCTACTTTAACGTAGGCGGTTACACAACTCAAATAACTTCCGCTCAAATATGGATTGATGGCGTTTTAAGTGCAGACTATATTGTTTCGGTCGCGCCTTACACTGTGAACTTTACACCCGCAGCAGTGGCGGTTACGCCCTCGGCAGTCATTACGTCCAAAGCGTACGGTCAACTCGACAGTGTGTACAGCGTAGGATTTAACGCGGTCGGCAGCGGCAACTTTGTGTCTAAAAACTTTGCTACAATCATAAGCGGAACCTTTATAAGAGGCATTTATGCGGCAGACGGCACGTATTTAAGAGCGGCAGGAAGATTTGACTATGCCTCAAACGCCAACGGAGAGTTTACCGAAAACGGCTTGATTCGTCATTATCGTATTGGTGTAGGCGCGACATTTACGTCTTCCGACCCCAATTTCTATGCAACAGTGAACGAAGAGGCTTTGGATGCTGTCCGTCTGACTATTTCGCCTGCTTCTATAGAACTTAGCCAAAGTGATTTCTACGGCAAAAATAAAGTGTTTGACAGCAATACGCAAGTCAAATACGCCACAGGAGAAAAGCATTCCGTTGTCAATCTGTCTGCATATCTTGTACGCAGCACGGATATCGTTTATGTAGATTTCGACGCAAACTACAATTCACCCGAAGCGGGCAGCGGCAAAATGATTACTTTCAACAATCTGTCACTCGGCGGCGCACAGGCTCAAAACTACGTTCTCTATTTCGCCGGCACCCCGATTACGCCCGAAGATTCATATGTTGTCACGACTTTGCCCGACGGAAGTCCGATTGAAATTACCGTCGCGCCATTCACGCTCATCAAGTCGTACTTCAGTTTCACAAAAGAGTACGACGGGACGACTGCGATGACAAAAAACAATATTTCAATGTCGAGCGAATGCAGACTGTACGGTACGCCGTTCATTCTTGAACCCACAACCATCAACTTCGCTTCCCCCAGCGTTATTGCAAACTACGCTACAAACGTAACGTTATTCTTTGCGGGTATTACGAGCGAACTCGTCTTTGACGAAGATAACAGCGAAACAGGAATCAGTGTGGAATATGTCATTTCTCCCACTGTAGGTATGCGCGTCACAATTCTCAATCTGTCCGGTTCAATCACCAAAAAGACCATATCTCTTGACGATATAACCGCTTTGAATGCGGTTTCGCGCAAATACAACGGCACGTCCGATATCAGCATTGAATACGGCTTTGACAGTTCCGTACTCGGAGCGGGCGACACGATAGACGACATAGGTTTGACCTTTGTCGCCGTCATACCATCAGCAAACATCGGCGATTACAATGTGACGTTTACAAGCCTTTCGTGGGTTGCCAATTCAAACTATTGCGTAGACTTCACGGTTGCCGATTTGAATGCAGCGTACAGTGATGCCTCGGCTCTTGATGTCACAATTTCAAAAGCAGAAGTTGCAATAAACGTCGTTTTCAATGCAGACAAGCAATATTCCGGTGCTTCAAATACCGCTCTGACGAAAAATACGGACTCAACTCCCGTTGAAGACCTTGCCGGTATGGACGTTAGGAACGTCGCTTTGGACGGAACTGAACTAAACAAATTCTATTTTGTGGATCCAATTGATTCTACGGTTTGGGCGAATGAAAAAGCATACTTCGACTATACGTGGGACGCGGTCAACTTCCAATATGTCTTAAACAATCAACCAAACGCTTCCGTTGCATTCAACGGCAATGACGTAATAACACACGACGTGAGAGTGAGTGATTTGACGCTCTGCTCGCCTTTTGAAGACGCGGACGCTGTTTTATCAAACTATTGCTTAACGGCATACGTCTACGATTTAGCGACTGAATCTTACGTCGAGAAACAAATCGATTTGCAAGTGGGCGATATCGCTCCATTCGACTTGCACGAAGTTGCACCGCTCAATCGTAAAGAACTGAAACCTAACGTCAACGGCGTCAAAGTCAGCGACAAAGTTTACGATGCAAGCGTGGCCGCTCCCGTAACCCTCACAAACAAAGTGGAAATCGGTGTGGCATCGGAAGATGCAAACTATGTGGACGTGGCGTTCAACGCATCATTCGACACCAAAAACGTTGGCACACAAAAAGTCACGATTCGCATTACGGGTCTTCAGAACGTGCCGGACGGCGCAGGTGTGAACCGTAATATTGCAAGGAACTACGTCATCACAACCGTGCTTCCTTGCTATACAAACGCCACCATTTCGCCGGCTCCGCTTCTTATCAACGCTTCTGTCGGCAGCAAAATTTATGACGGCAAAAACACCGTAAGTTCCGGCAACATTTCGATTTCGACAGTTGGCTATTATCTCGGCGAAACCGACGTCATATCGGTGACGGCTCGATATGCGAGCTACAACGGAAAAGACGTTGGTGTTACGAATGCGGAAGTGGGCTATTTTGAAGTGGTGTCAACGTCAAACACCTCTATCAACTATTATCTTGTGTACGCAAGCGACGTGAATACCGAAGGAAAAATAGCAAGCGATAAACTCGGTGCCATAACGCCTGCGTTAGACACCTATTATTATCCTTTGACAACGCGCTCGACCTACGTTTTGACAAACACTCAATATGAACAGCTTTCGGGCACTCCCGAAGTTTTGGGAACGTACAAGCGCAACCGCGTTGAATATAAAGTTATTGACGCTGCAACTTATCAGCCAGTCGTTGAGGCGGCTCTGGGCACAGGCATCGAAACTGTAGACATCAAATCGTTTGACAAAGCGATAGGTACAATTTTGCCAAAACCCGTCACCATTGCCATAAGCAAATTGGAAGGCTCGACGGCGTTCAGCAAATCCTATGACGGTACGAGCGTATTCAACGGTGTCTACGGCACAGACTATGAAATCGGTCAATCAACGGGAATTCTACCCGCCGATTCTGATTACATAGTGCTTGACAGCGCTCATGTCTATGCAAGTTACAACACTTCCAACGCAGGTTCCACTTATGTCAACTTCACGTTTGGGTCAGGCTCTATTGCTCCAAAGGAAGGGATTGATCCCGAGTATGCAAATCTTTACCAAAACTACGCATGCTCCGAAACACCCGCCAAGATAGTTGCGTCCATTGAGAAGTTGGTTATGACCGCAACTCTCAACTCCACCTCGTTTAGTTACGGCAGCAAGCCCGCTTCGTTTGCAGACAAAGTTGATTATACAATCGGCACAACGGAACTAAGCACTGACGGAACTTCAATATATCTCGAAAAAGAGGACTATCAAGCGTTGTTCAGCGCACGCTGGGCTGAAATCGCCTCTTTAAATGAAGCAGAAAAGGCGGCGGCTCTGAACGGCAGACTTTTCACAAAAGATGCAAATAACGTGTTTACGGCCTGCGATATCGCGCTCCTTGACGACGAGGAAGCCGAAGTGTACTTCAAGCTGGGCGGTGTGCAAAACGTTCCCTCTGTCATTTCGACTTCTGTCACCTCACTCACAAGAGCGGGCAATTATGGTTACGCACTGAGCGGCGGCAACACAACAAACTTCAGATTTGAATTTGCCTACACCGCATTTGACGGCAGCGGCAACGTGGTAGCAAGAACCGACGGCAAACTGATAAGCGACGTCAGAATCACAAAAGCGGTTCTGAAAGTTTCGACGTCCTCGGGTACTTCCGCACAAAGATATGTTCAGTATTACGGAGGGACCACTCCTGTCGCCACAATAAATTACAGCGGCTTCAAAAACAATGACGGGATATCGTCTGTAGGGACTGTACCGACAGTGGCATTCAGACTTTGCACATTCAATATTGATGAAACAATGACAATCGGCGAAGCGGTGAGCGCTTCTTCAATCCTGTCGTCAAAACTTGCCGCAAATCAAAAATATCTTGCGATAATCGATTTGACGGGTGCTCTGGCGACCAACTACACCTTTGAACTTGATACAAACGCAAACGGTTCCAACGCCGCGTACCTTGACGTCGTAATGTCTTCTCTGACCGGATTGGCGCTAAACGACATCGTCGTATCCTACAACGGACTTGACCGCACGCAACTGGTGTCCGGTTCAATAAAAGGCACTCAAACGGGAGATGTAATAGACATCAAGTTCTATGAAAACGCACTCCACACGTCATTGATTAGCGGAGCAATCAAAAATGCAGGCATTTATTATGCTGTGGTAACCGTTTCAAGAAATACAATCGGTGTAGAAGGTTATGATGAAGTGTGCACCCTGCAAGCCAAACTCACAATCAACAAAGCGACTATAACAATTTCAGCCGATTCACAAACCTACACGTTTGACGGAACCGATTATTCCTTGGACATTGACGACATAAGGGTTACGGGCGCGGTTGCATCCGAACTCGCATCGCTCAAAAACAGGTTCAGAATTAGCGTCACAAAAGACGGTGAACGCTTGGCATATACGTCGTTTGCGGATGCAGGCACTTATATTATTAAGGTAGAATTTACCTATGCCGACACCGATACGTCACTGTACACTAAAAACTACAACAAATCCTCTGTGGAAATAACCTACAACATAAAGCCCGCAGAAATAATCGTTGTTGTGGACAGCAATACGGTACGTCAAAAATACCCGACGTACAAAATGGATGCAAACGGTGAGTTTGAATTTGACGCCGACGGCAACAAAAAAGAAATCACATACGGAATTTCATACACATACAGCCTCAAAGATGCCTCAAGCGGATTGACACTGAACAAATCCAGTTTCAGACTAACTTACTACACAAAGAAGAACACCGTCACAAAAATCAATGGGGCGGGTGTGTATCACTATGAAATCACCTACGACGATGCAAACTTCAAGACTGTCGGAGATGCAAGCGGGAACTATTACTGCGGAGAAGACACCATTTCGCTTATTGAAATGGGGATTGTTTATGCGGTCCTGACACTGCCGGAAGGCACCAATTTCGCAAGTACTGCCACTCTTGAACGCGACGAATACTATGCCTCGATAATGGCAAGCAAAAAGGAAAGCGAACTTGCGTATTGGAACGCAGTGGACTCCTACATGCCCGGCATAGCCGATAGCTACCACTCCACAAGATTGCTCGCTATTGCACAAGTCAAACTTATGCAAAGCGGAGAACAAGTTCTTCTGCCCGTAGGCACAACGGTTTCTATGCAAGTAATGGTACCCTCAAACATCAAGAGCATGACCGGAGTCGAAGTCTATTATGTGAATGAGGTCGGCGGACTCAGCAGAATAAGCAGTTATACGTATGACGCCACCACAAGACTATTGTCCTACGAAGCGCCTTATGTTTCATCTCTCGTATTTGTACAAGTTGATGAAATAAATATGCTCTTTGGATTGCCTTATTGGCTGATCGGTGTTATCGGAGGCGTGGCGGCGATAGCCATTGCTGGCATTGCCGTCGGTATAGCATTCGGCGTAAAGAAGAAAAAGAAGACAGCCCTCCTTGCAACGGAAGGTGACGGAGAAGGTATTGCACTCAATTCAGAAGCCGATGAAGAAGACGAAGTGATGAAAGCACTTCCGTTTGAAGAAGATGCACAAGTAACCGCAATGCCGAATGAAGCCGCTTCCGCGCCTGCACCTGTGGCCGCTTCCGCGCCTGCACCTGCAGCCGCGACTGCGCCCGAAACCACTTCCAATGCAACTATCAACGCGGAATCTTCGCCTGTCGCTGCTGCCACTGCAGCACCTGTTCCCGAAAACGCGGGCACCAAAAAGCCTTCCGTTGTCGGAGTTAAGCCTGCAAGCGAGCCTGTACCCGCAGCCGCACCTACAGCACCGACTCCCGTGAATCAGCCGAGGCCTGTTACAAACAATCGCCCTACAAGGCCTGAAAACGTTGGTCCGAAGAAGCCTCCGGTTGTCGGAGCAAAGAATCCTAATGCCGCGCCCGATGCTGCATCCAAACTTGCTGCCGCGTCAGTGGAACCAAAGCAGCCGCCTGTCAAAAAACCGCCTGTAGTCGGAACTAAACCCGCAGAAACTCCTGCACCGGCAGCCTCGGCGGAAACTCAAGCACCCACTGCTCCTGCGCCGCAAAAGAAAAAACCTCCCGTTGTCGGAGCAAAAAATCCGGAAAAACCCGGCTCGACCGATTAATACCGGCAATTCGCAATAATTGCGCAATTAGGAAATAGAAAATTAAAACAATCAAAAAGCCGACATTTGTCGGCTTTTTGCATAAAAACGTCGCGCGGACGCGTGTTGAAAAGGTGTTTTCCATATTCGTTGAAAATCGGATTATAGCCAACAAAACTTTTCAACTTACTCTTGATTTCGCGCGCACGTTGGGATATAATAAATATACTAGATAATTAGGAGTATAATATCCATAAATGAAAAAAATAGCGGTTGGATGTGATCATGGCGGCATAGTGCTGAAAGACAG
>CAYIYN010000023.1:0-18925 GCA_964367645.1 uncultured Bacteroidaceae bacterium | reverse complement strand
ATCTTGATCTCCTTGTTTTTTATCATATTTTTGTGTATTTTTTTGAACTGCTTTTGGCGGGTTTTCCGTCGTTTGTTTTTCAAAGAACCGTTTTTTTGCTCCACAAAGCGGACATTTCCAACTGTCATCCAATTCGTCAAAAGCCACGCTCTCCACGTCTTCGTCATATACGTATCCACATATTTTACAAACGTATTTTGCCACAGCACCTCCTCAAACCAAAATGAGCGCCGCTTTGGGGCATACGCGAGTGCATTTGCCGCACCCTATGCACTTGCCTATTTGTACCGTCGGTGCCGAAAAGCCCTCTTGCTCAAGCGCACCCACCGGACAAACCCCAACCGCCGGACATTTGTGATTTTGTGGGCAGCGACTTTCAATAACCTTTAATATCTTTTCCATACACACCTCCATCTTTTGTTTGATTTGAATTATATTTGATTTGATGTTTTTCTTCGGTGACTTTGTCACATACTAGGGATAATTTCTATGCTACATTATAGAAAAACAAAGGAGGACAAGCAGATGTCTACAATTAAAATAAATAAGGACAACTTCACTAAAGAAGTATTAAATTCCGAAAAACCCGTCTTGGTTGATTTTTGGGCAAGTTGGTGCGGACCGTGCAAAATGTTATCGCCTGTCTTGGATAAAATAGCCAACGAACACCCCGAAATCAAGGTATGCAAAGTCAATGTCGACGAAGAAGAATCTTTGTCAGAAAAATTTAATGTGATGAGCATCCCGACTTTGCTTGTTTTCAAAAACGGAACTTTGGCAAAGCAATCTGTGGGAGTTATCCCCGAAAAGACAATCCTATCGATGATATAATTTAAACTCTCCATAAATCCCCCCCTAATAAAAAGGCGTAACTAAGGTTGCGTCTTTTTATTTTGTCAGTTCAAACAGTCCTTTCTTGTCCAAAACTTCCACGAATCCTCGAGCGGTTTTGACAAGCCCCTCATTTGAAAAATATTTGAGCATTCTGCTGACGACTTCTCTTGAACTGCCGATATCCGAGGCAATTTCGCCGTGTGTGGCTTTTATCTTTAAACTGTTTGTTTCTACGCACTTGTCATAAAGATAGATAGCAAGTCTTTTGTCCATTCTTATAAAAAGCACTTGCTGCATCGCCCACATGACATCGCTGAAACGCTCAACCGCAGTACTCAATGCAAAGTTTTGAGCATACAAATTGTTTTCCGTTATACTTGAAAACACTTTGGGGCTGATTATCAAAGCGCGCGTTTTTTCTTCCGCTTGAACAAACACATCAAACGTTATTGCTTCCAAAACGCATGACGCACTTAAAACACAATATTCGCCCGCGCTTATACGATACAAGGTGATTTCTCTGCCGTCTTCGGAAATTATATAAACTTTTGCGTTTCCGTCAACAACGTACACAACCCCCGTGCAACGCACGCTTCCGGAATGGATATATTCCCCTTTTTCATAGTTTTTGGGAGCAGTATACTTGACCAGCAGTTTTTTTTCGTCGTCGCTCAACTTACTCCAAAAATTCAATGATTCGAGATGTTTTTCGATTTCGCCATAATTCATACTTATGTTTCCGTTTGTAAAGCGCTGCTCTTAATGGCTGAGGCTGTCTTTTTCAGCAGTCTTTGCTGTTGACAAGGCATTTTTTTTATTGTACACCGTGTCATCAAAATATTGCTTGCCTGATTTATGTTACCAATTTTAACATTGTTTAAGTTATAATTCAACAATAAAAAACTTTTGAAAGAAGTAGAACAAAGAAGTAGAACATTATATTATTAAACTTTTAACGGGTGATTTTATCTCACAATCTTTCAATTCACCTCTAAATGTTGGTTTGCACAAGTTGCGGTGCTCCACTAAAAAAATAAATACGGGCTTGACCAATCGGTCAAGCCTTTTTGTATGCTTTTGTATTGCTATTGCCTATTTAATTATTATTTTCCCAAATTAATGGGCTTTTGATAGAGCGCGCTTATTAATTTTTATTTTTAGGATGAACCGTTAATTTGTCGGTTTTTTCGTCGTATTTGGCTATGAAAACGTCTTTGATTTCATAGCCTTGTGCTGACAGCATTTGAATGAGTTTATCCTCTGATATATTCGAGTTTTCTATAGATTTTTCGCACATTTTGCCGTCAATTATGACAAAATCGGTAAGGGTTGCCTCCTCTTTTTTAATGTTGAAATCAGAACAAACAGTGGGTGTGAAAGGCGATTTTGGCAATATGCTCAACTTGCCGTTTGTTTCCAAGATTGCATACGAAATCTGCTCCATATCAAAAAAACCTTTATCTCTGGCAAGACCCGCAATTTCATCCACGGTTAGTTTGCTCTTTTTTACCTGTTCATAATTTATGTCACCGTCGTCGATAAGAATGAGCGGTTTACCATTGATAAGTTTTTTCATAAAACCGCCTTTTCTTCCGACAAGCGTTACACTCAAATCAAACAGCACAAAAATTGTCATTGCAATAAGATAGTGATAAAAAGGGTTATCCGTTTCGGTGGTCATTTCCGCCGCGATAGACCCGATTGTGATGCCAACGATATAGTCAATGAACGTAAGTTGTGCAATCTGTTTTTTGCCCAGAATTTTGGCAATAATGAACAGATAAACATAAGTTATGCAAGAAAAAATCAATATCTTATAAATGTCGTTTAGGTTTTCCATATGCACCTCAAACGTATTGTGCCAAAAACAATAGTTTTTATTAATGGAAATTCAGACCCTCAAAACCGCCAACTTATTGAAATGCGACATTTATTGTGTTATCATTTTTTTTGCACGTAACAAATAAGGTGTTTTCGTCACAATGGCAGCGGCATAGCAGGAGTTATAAAAAAACCTTTTAACGATTGAGTGCTCAACGCAAACAATAAGTATTGAACAAAACGAAGATTCGGCATGTCAATGAACAAAACAAAAATGCCGACACTGACTTAATGCAATCTAAATTTTGGAGGTAACAAAATGAGCAGTTTTGAAAATCTGAGAATAGTGGATAACTTTTATCAAACGTCCCTATTTTTTCCGATGCCAACGGTGGTTATCAGCACACTGTGCGAAGACGGCAAAACTTCCTTGGGCCCTTATTCGCTTGTGCAACCCTACTATGTTGCAGGCAAAGATTATTACGCTATGCTCTTAGAGTGCCGCAACTCTTCTAACACCGCGCAGAATATTCTACGCACGGGTAAGTGCGCTATAAACTTTGTCAGCGACGAAAGAAAAACCTTCAAAGAGTGCGTAAAACTCAGTTGGCCGGGAGATAAGCCCGAAGAAAAAATGCCCAAATGCAATTTCACGCTTGAAAAGGGACTTTGCGCGGAAGAAAATCCGATAGATGTCAGACCTCTCGTGGTTGCCGAGTCGTACCAAGTCATCGAGTGCACCTGGATGAGCGCCCTTGATCAAGCGGACAAAGATAAGGCGGGCATTTTGGACGGCTATGCCCCTCCCTACCACGATTTCAACGGTATCACGAGCAAATTCGGTGCGCATTTCATACTACGCATAGATAAAATTTTGATGAAGAAAAAATACCGCGACGCCATAATTAACGGTGTAAAGGGCAAGGATTTCCCTCCCGTTCCTATAGATTTCGGTTATCGCGACAGCAAAAATTTTTGGTATTGCAGACGAAGCAAAATGATTCCCGAACTGTTGCCGGTCAGAAAGTCCAGCCTGGAATCAGTGCGCTACGCTGCCGACCGTATCGACGACAAAATTAAGTTTACCGATGACGCATTGATGAAAATTTTGAACGTGCCGCGCGTTTTTTTGCCTACGGTACTTCGCGCATGCGTGGATTGGGCAAAGAAAAATAACGTGGATTTAATAAACGCACAGCATATGGACGAGATAAACGATAAACGCTCCAAAGAAAAAAAAGACTAAAAACCGCCAAAAAATACAACAAATCCTATAATCACAAATGTTAAATCCTTAGTTTAAACAATGCAAAATCTCCCCCCCCCCTCGACGGGTACGTTTGCGGATGTTTGAATTTGTGAAAAACGGGGTTTTGTTTGTTGAAACAGTAGCACCCTAAACATTGCAATAATTTTATCAATTATTGCAAGCCGTTTTGGGATTTGCTATCATATAAGAGAGAATAAAATAGGAAGGATAAATTTAATGAGAGTGGCAATTTACGGAGCAGGTTCACTGGGAACGGTTCTCGGAGCGTATATAACGGCTGCAGGTGACAAGATAGAACTTATCAACCGAAACAAGGCGCATGTAGCGGCACTTCAAGAAAATGGTGCAACGATTACGGGCAAGGCAAATTTCAATGTCAAAGTGGACGCTTGCACCCCCGATAAGATGAGCGGCACTTACGACATCATCTTTCTGATGACAAAACAACTGGACAATAAAGCAGTTGTCACTATGCTTTCGGGATTTTTGGCAAAAGACGGAGTAATTTGCACAATGCAGAACGGACTGCCTGAAAACAGCGTTTCGGACATAATCGGCGAAAAACGCACATACGGCTGCGCGATAGGCTGGGGCGCGCAAATGATTGCGCCGGGTGTCAGCGAACTTACTTCCGAGCCCGACTCGCTGGTGTTTGCTTTGGGCACTTTTGATGCTACAATTCAAAACGATAAACACTTTAAAGAAACCGTGCGTTTGCTGTCCATTATGGGCAAAGTTGAAGTTCAAGATAACTTTATCGGCGTAAGATGGTCAAAACTGGTGGTCAACAGCGCGTTCAGCGGAATGAGCGCTGTTTTAGGTTGCAGTTTCGGAGAGGTAGCCGACAACAAAAAAGCGCGTTTGTGCGCTCAGCGTATAATAAAAGAAATCATTGATTCCACCCGCAAGGGAGGCATAAAGATTGAACCGATTCAAGGCAAAGACGTGGTTAAATTGCTTGACTATAACAACTCATTCAAGCGCAAAATTTCCTTTTTGATTATCCCTATCGCAATGAAAAAACATCGCCTGATACGCGCAAGTATGTTGCAGGATATTGAAAAAGGCAAGCCTTGCGAAGTTGAGGCAATCAACGGAGTCGTGAGTGATTACGGTCGCAAAGTCGGGGTGAAAACTCCCGTCAACGACACGGTTGTCAAACTTATTCACGAAATTGAAGAGGGAAAACGCAAACCTTCGTTTGACAATCTGTCGGCTTTTGACAGCGTATTGAAAAAACAATAGTGGATTATTAAACTGAAAAAATCTATGTGCAAAAGACGATATTTTTGAATTTCAAGCCTTTTTGAAATCATTCAAGAGGTTTGAAAAAGAGGAGAGAACGGCGGAATTTCACAAACAAAAACCGCCTGCCCTTGCGATTACCGCGCCCAATATCAACGCAATAATCAAAGGCGGTGCAGTGGACAATTTTATCTCTTTTATCGATTTGCGGATTTGGGGATATTAGACAATCGCGCCCATTTGCACATTGACACGCGCTTGCAGCGTTGCTATTATTTTAGTTGAGGGACACTCGCAGGAATGCGCCTGTGGGTAATTTTAAGGGAGGGCATTATGAGAGAACCCAAAGTGCTTGCAGTCGATTTCGGCACGCAAAGCGTGAGAGCAATTATTTATGACAAAAAAGGGGACGAGCACGGAAAAACCCAGCAAAGTTTTTCACCCTATTTTTCTCTTGCAAACGGTTGGGCAGAACAAAAACCCGAGACCTATTGGGACAATCTCTGCGCCGTATTAAAAAAACTAAATGATGATTTTCCCGATGAAATGTCTGACGTAGCCGCAATCGGGGTGACAACCATACGCGACACGATAACTTTTATCGACAAGGATAAAAACGTGTTGCGCCCATTTCTCGTATGGCTGGATGAAAGAGAATGTTCCGTTGTTGAAGATGCAATCCCCGCCGACAAAAAATTTCTTTTCAAACTTGTGGGAATATATGAAACGGTTTGCAACATAAGACGCGTCACAAAAATGAATTGGGTCAGAGAAAATGAACCCGAAGTTTGGAAAAACACTTTCAAGATAATCCAACTTTCCGGCTATATCACAATGATGTTGACCGACAAAGTGTTAGATTCCGTAGCATCGCAAATCGGCCATATACCCTTTGATTACAAGCTTAAAAAGTGGCAAAAACCCACGAATTTATCAAAGTGTATTACCGATGCCAATGCCAAAATGATGGTTGATATTTTAAATCCGAAAGAAACGTTGGGTTATATCACAGCCAAAGCCGCCGCCGCAACCGGGCTAAAAGAAGGTCTTCCCGTGATTGCGTGCGGTTCAGACAAAGGCTGCGAAACTTACGGCGCGGGAGTGCTGGGCGACGGCAAAGCATCCGTCAGCATGGGCACAACCGCAACTATTCAACTTACAACCTCGCACTATGTCGAGCCTGAACCTTTTATGCCCGCATACCCTGCCGTTCTGGACGGCAAGTGGAATCCCGAATTTGAGATTATGCGTGGCTGTTGGATGATAAGTTGGTTCAAGGAGCAATTTGGTCAGCCCGAAGTTTTGCGCGCAGAAAAAGAGGGCGGCAAGGCGGAAAAATACCTTGACGAGCTGCTTGACAAAGCACCCGTGGGATGCGAAGGGCTTGTGCTTCAAGCGTATTGGTCGCCTCCGGCAAAATCGCCCGAGGGTAAAGGTACTATCATAGGTTGGTCCGATGCACACACGCGCGCTCACTTATACCGCGCTATCATCGAAGGCATAGGATTCGGACTTTATGAGGGACTTAGAAATATGTCCGCTAGGGCAAAACAAAACGTGAACGAAGTGATGATAAGCGGAGGCGGCTCATCCGACAAAGTCTGCCAAATTTTGGCGGATATTTTGGGCTTGCCTGTCAAAAAGACACAGACGTATGAAAACTGCGCGCTTGGAGCGGCTATGCTTGTCTACCAAGGCATAGGCGTTTATAAATCGCCCGAAGAGGCGTTAAACGCAATGATGAGAGAAGGCAAAGTCTACACTCCCGATATGAAAAATCATCAGCAGTATATGGTTCTTTATCACACAGTCTACGAGCGAATATTTAGAAAAAACCGCAGAACATTTTTGTATATACGCTCATACAACCGCGCATATCCCGCAAAAAGATGTTGAGCGACGACAAAATCCGACCGATGTAAGGTTATCCGTTACAAACAAAATATTGACCGTTGACCCGAATCTGCAACTAAACTAGAATTATTTTCACAAGATACTTATTGATCTAAAAGGAGCGACTATGTCCAAAAATAACACCTATCCCAAGGTTTCGTGGAGAACGTTCGACGACCCTATCGCAGGGCACGCAAGAGTTTTTAAAGACAGCCCGCAATATAAATGGTACACCGAGGAAAGCCCCAAGGGTTCCTACCGTTCCGTATTCAAGTGGGCAAATCCCAAAGAATACAAAATCCCCAGCGAGGGAATGTATAAATACCTCAAAGAAAAACTTAATTTTGACGAAAAATTTCTCAATGACCACGTCAATTTCGGTTTGGACAAAGTTGAATACGAGCACGTTAGCAAACTGACAAAGGAAGAAGAGGCATACCTTTTATCCACTGTCGGCGGCGACGGCACAACAGATAATTACGAGCGTCTTTTTTCCGCCTACGGCAAAACTTTGATTGACATTATGCGTCTTAGAGAAAAGCACGTAGACAAAGTGCCCGATCTCGTTCTTTATCCTTCAACCAAAGAACAAATCGAAAAAATCGTAACTTATTGCAACGACAAAAAAATTGCTATATATATCTATAGCGGCGGCTCTTCCGTTACATTTGGCACCGAACCGTTTGTCGACCGTTGCATAACGCTGAACCTTGGCAAGAATTTCAACAAAATAATAGGTTTCAATTATGAAAACCAAACGGTAACCGTGCAGCCGGGCATTTTCGGCACTGAACTTGAAACTTACCTCAACAATCCCGACAACTTCAAAACAGGATATGCCTACACCGTGGGACACTTCCCTCAATCGTTTGAAAGAAGCACCGTCGGCGGCTGGGTTGTAACTCGCGGAGCGGGGCAAAACTCTGCATATTACGGCAAAATTGAAGACATCGTACTCTATCAAGAATATGTCACTCCCGTTGGTACATTTGTGACAGAGCGCGCGCCTAGAAAAGCCACCGGTCCGGATATCGACCAAATTATGATTGGCGGGGAAGGCGCATACGGTGTCTTGACGGAAGTAACGTTGAAGTGTTGCAAACTTAGCCACGAACACAAACAATTTGCATTTTTCTTCAAAAACTGGGACGACGGAATGAATTGCATGCGCGAAGTTATGCAGTCCGAAGCGGGAATACCCTCTATTTTCCGCATATCAGACGGCGAAGAGACGGATTTGGCAATGAACATGTACGGCTTTAAGAACACACCGCTTGAAAAATTGCTCAACTCAAAAGGCTTTTTCTTTGGAGATATGACGTTTATGGTCGGTTTTTGCGACGGAGCGGACTCCTATCAGAAAATGACTCTGAAAACCGTGCACAAATACGCAAAAAAATGGAAGGCTTTTAACCTCGGACCTCTTGCCGGATACACGGTGAATTTGTGGTCGAAAGGTCGCTTTTCCGACCCGTATCTGCGCGACAACTGGCAGGACTTTGGCATAATTATCGACACGCTCGAGTGTGCCGTCAACTGGGACAATATGGACAAAGTGCACGACTACGTCAGGAAATTCATCAAGTCATACCCCGAGGTCGTCTGCACCTGCCATATCTCCCACCCATATACACAGGGCGCCAACCTTTACTTTATCTGGATGCAAAAATATCAAGGTCTTGAACAGTTCCGCGAGTTCCACAGCGGAGTTTTACAAGCGATAATGGAGAGCGGCGCGTCCGTATCCCATCACCATGGCATCGGCAAATTGTTTGCAAAATATAACGCCGAAGCACTGGGAAAAACGCAGATGGATATACTCCGTGCACTGAAACGCCACTTTGACCCGAACAATATTATGAATCCCGGCGGAACGCTGTATCTTGATAAGTAATTTCAGTTGCTAATATTAAAAGCGTCGTTTTCACGGCGCTTTTTTTTGGCAATATTTCAATAAGCAACTTCTATAAGAAACTTCTATAAGAAACTTCAATAAGAAACTGTTTGTCTAAATTTATTGTGCCTTAATTATTCTCTGTCTTTGCTTTCGCTTCGCAGTACTCGCATCGGTAAATATCATTTGCGGGATTCCTTAGGGTGAACATTTGTTTCAAATCGGTTTCGGTGGCTGTTACACACTTTGGATTGTCGCAAACAAAGCGGTCACTGATGACATTCTTTTTTGTGCTCCCAACGCATCCGTTTTCTGCGTCGGACAAAAGCTTCAAAACAAGAGCCATACGCATAAATTTGCCGTTTTTCACTTGCTTGAAATAGCAAGCGCGCGGATCGTCGTCAACGTCGACATTTATTTCCTTCACGCGCGGCAGAGGGTGTAAAACGCTCATATTTTCCTTTGCGGATTTCATTTTTTCTGCGTTTAGCACATAGCAGTTTTTGAGCCTTTCATATTCTTCCATATCGATAAAACGCTCGCGCTGTATTCTTGTCATATACAAAACGTCAAGATTAGATATACAATCCTCAATGTTTGTGCAAGTGGTCCATTTTGCGCCGCGAGGCTCCAAAATTTCATACTTGACGTAATTGGGTATCCCCAATTCCGGCGGTGAAATCATAACGAAAGTGTTGCCTTCATAACGCGACAGTGCGTTTATAAGCGAATGTACCGTCCTGCCGTATTTGAGATCTCCGCAAATGCCGACTGTCAAATGGTCCAATCTTCCGTTGCAATTTTTTATGGTCAGCAAATCGGCAAGCGTTTGTGTGGGATGACAATGACCTCCGTCACCGGCATTGATAACAGGAACAATGCTTCGCTGGCTTGCCGCCATTGCCGCGCCTTCAAGAGGATGCCTCATTGCGATTATGTCTGCATATTCCCCAACGGTGCGTATTGTGTCCATGACGCTTTCGCCTTTGGTCGTACTCGACGCCGAAGCGGAAGCAAACCCTATGACCGAACCGCCGAGTTCAATCACAGCCGCTTCAAAACTAAGCCTTGTTCTCGTTGACGGCTCGAAAAACAGGGTGGCTATTTTTTTTCGGTCGAGCGCGTGGGCATACTTTTGGGGGTTTGTCATTATATCGGCGGCAACGTCTATTATGTCGTCTATTTCTTTGACAGATAGGTCACTCACGTCAATTAAGTGTCTTACCGTATTTGCCATATTGTTGTCCTCCTGCGCAAAAGCGCACTTTATCACTGAATATTTAGAGTCTAAACTTGCTATGCGTTCATCCAACCTTCGTCCGTAGGGTTGTCCCTGAAAGCCGTGAGTTTGACTTTGTCGGCTCTTTTAATATATCTTTCTTCAACTGCCGTATCCAAAAGCATATCCAGATTGCAGAGGCTTTCGTTTCTGACGTTTGCCGCAGCCATGGAGTCTATCCCTTTTTTCATTTCGTAAGTAAAGATACTCACAATGCCCAAAACGACGGCGCCTGCTTCTCGAAGCACATTTACAACGTCCAACACGCTTTTTGCCGTGGAAATCAAATCCTCGACAACAACAACTTTTTGCCCCGGCAGCAGTTTTCCCTCAATTTGGTTTGCTCTGCCGTGATCTTTTGCTCCGCCACGCACATAGCCCATCGGCATGTCGAGAATGTGACCGACTATTGCCGCATGCGCAATTCCCGCCGTGGACGTTCCCATAAGAATTTCACACTCGGGATACTGCTTCGTTATTAAATCCGCAAGACCGTTTTCCACCTGCGTGCGGACTGCGGGTGCTGTTAGCGTAAGTCTGTTGTCACAGTAAATCGGGCTTTTAATTCCGCTTGCCCAAACAAAAGGCTCGTCGGGGCGTAAAAAGACGGCTCCTATTGATAACAGTCCTTTTGTAATTTCTTTCTGTTCGTTCATAGTTTCTCCTTTATTTTGGGCCGTTCCCTATCCAAGAAATTCTTCTTTTGCTCTTCTGTATGCTTCTACGGAGTTCTCTGATGCAGTTATCGGTCTGCCGACCACAATATAATCACTGCCCAAAAGCCTTGCTTTTGCGGGAGTTGTAACGCGCGACTGATCTCCCTTTTCGCCGTCTTCAAATCTCACGCCCGGGGTAACGGCAAAAAACGAATATCCGCACGCAGCGTGCACAGCCGCCGCTTCAAGCGGAGAACAAACAACACCGTCAAGACCTGCTTTTAGCGCGTTTAATGCATAGGTCTTGACGACGTTTTCTATGCTGCCGCTGATTAACAACTCTTCGCTTAGTGTTCTTTTGTCCGTTGACGTCAGTTGTGTGACTCCAATCAGTATCGGTCTGCTTCCGTCCGCCCGTGTTAACCCCTCAACTGCCGCCTTCATCATAGCGATTCCGCCCCCTGCATGGAGATTTGTCATATCCACGTCCAGTGCGGAAAGCACTGCCATTGAGCGTTTGACGGTGGTCGGAATGTCGTGAAGTTTTAGGTCCAAAAAAATCTTGTGGCCTCTTGCTTTGATTTCTCTGACCACTTTCGGGCCCTCGGCATAATACAGTTCCATTCCGACTTTTACAAACGGTTTCTCGTTGCCGAATTTGTCCAAAAAAGACAAAGTTTCGTTGAGGGACGGAAAGTCCAGTGCAATAATTACGTCTTTTGCCATACTACACCTATCTTAATTCAGCCGCACCGATAATATCGCTCAGCCGCTCAATACCGTATTTTTGCATAACTCTCGGTAGGTCTTCTATAATTTCTTTACATGCATAAGGGTTGACCAAATTTGCCGAACCCACTTGCACGGCAGATGCGCCTGCGAGCATCATTTCCAAAACCTGTTCTGCACTGCTTACACCGCCTATGCCCATAATCGGCATTTTGGTGGCAGCGTAACACTCGGCGACCATTCTTAAAGCAACAGGAAAAATGCCCGGGCCGGAATAGCCTCCGAAATTATTTGCCAACACAAATTTTTTCGTTTTTAAATCTATCCTTGCGCCGAGTAGCGTATTGATAAGGCTCAGCCCGTCCGCTCCGTTGTCGCGCGCGGCTAGTGCCAAATCGGTTATGCTTGTTACGTTTGGCGAGAGTTTAACGTACACGGGTTTTTTGGTTGCGCCTTTCACAGCACGCACCACTTCACCAAGCGCAAAAGTGTCTGTTCCAAAAGCCATTCCGCCGTGCTTTACGTTGGGGCAAGACACGTTGACTTCCACAATTCCTACCTGCTCCACACGGTCAATAGCGGTGGCAACCTGCTCGTATTCGCCGACGGAAAATCCGCTTATATTTGCAATAACAGGCTTTTTAAAGTATGATTTTAGATCTATAAACTGCCTTTTCATCACATTATCAACGCCGTCGTTTTGAAGTCCTACGCTATTGAGCATACCTGCGGGGCATTCTGCTATGCGCGGTGTGTCGTTGCCAAAACGATAGTTGAGCGTTATCCCTTTTGTCACAAAACTGCCAAGAATATTTATATCGAAAAGTTCGGAAAATTCTTTGCCAAAGCCAAATGTGCCGCTTGCGGGGATAACCGGATTATCAAGTTTTATGCCTGAAAGGATGGTTGAAGTATCTACCATATTATCTCCTCCCTTTTTAAGACGGGACCGTCTTTGCATATTGTTTTTGCTCCGTATTTGGTTTTGCAACTGCAACCCATGCAAGCACCAAAACCGCAGCCCATTCTTTTTTCAAAGGAGAACTGCCCGTCCGAACATTTATGGTAAACGGCTTTTAGCATAGGCTCCGGACCGCACGCACAAACGTAGACGCATTCAATCGGCAGTGCGTCCGTGACAAAACCTTTGACGCCGTAACTGCCGTCGACCGTCGATATCGCGACTTCGACTCCCAATTCCCTAAATTCTTTTTCAAAATACACTTCGATATCTTTGTTGAACCCGAGAACTATAAACGGTGTTTTGCCCTCCGCAAGCAAGGCTTTTGCCAGTCCGTACAACGGGGGTATGCCCGCGCCTCCGCCGATAAGCACCGCACCGCTCGGGATAAGCGAAGTGTCATAACCGTTGCCAAGTCCCGTAAGCACGTCCAGCATATCGCCGCGCTCTAAAGTGGACATCTGCGCAGTGCCGTCGCCCACAACCTTGTAGATAATTTCAAAACCTTCGTCATCTCGGTCGCACACGGCAAAAGGACGGCGCAGGTATTGCCCTTCAAGAGCAACTGCCGCAAACTGCCCCGGAGTTGTAAATGCCGAAGCGTCGCCTTCAAGCCGCATACGGAAAGTGGCAGGCGCAATTTCAAGGTTATATTCAACGGAATATATGCTTTTTATCATTGTCTGTCACCTATTGCACAAACAGGCATCGTCGTTTCCTCAAGAACGTCAAGCAGCGCACCCACAGTGTCAAGAGAGGTGAACAGAGTGACGTTGTTTTCAACAGCGCATCGGCGGATTTCATATCCGTCGCGCTTTGTGCTTTCCTCGTCCAAATCTCGCGTGTTGATGACATATGTGACGTGACCTTTTCTGAAACTGTCCAAAATCTCTTCGCTTCCGTCCGATAGTTTTTTCATGGCTTTTGCTCTTATATTGTTGGCTTTTAGATATTCCGCAGTGCCTTCCGTGGCTTGAATATTGAATCCTAATTTGTAAAAACGCCTCACGACGGGCAAGAAACTTTCCTTGTCGCTGTCTGCCACGGTCACAAATACGGTGCCGTAATTTTGCACGTTTGTTCCGCTGGCTTTTAGCGCCTTAAATAGCGCGCGGTTCATTTGTTTGTCATAGCCTATCGCTTCGCCCGTGGATTTCATTTCGGGAGAGAGATAAACCTCCATTCCCTGAATTTTGGAAAACGAGAATGCAGGCGCTTTGACATACCATTTGTTCGGGTCGCTCTTTGGGCATACTTCCGAAAATCCCTGCTGTTTAAGGCTTATTCCAAGCATAACCTTTGTGCCTATGTCGGCAAGTGAATAATCCGAAGATTTGGAAATGAAAGGCACGGTACGGCTAGAACGAGGGTTGACCTCAATGACATAAACGTCGTTGTTGCGGTCGCAGATAAACTGTATGTTATAAAGTCCGATAATGCCTATGCCAAGTCCCAGTTTGATTGTGTAGTCAATGATTGTTTCTTTGACCTTTTCGCTGACGGAAAAACTAGGATATACGCTTATGCTGTCGCCGCTGTGCACGCCCGTGCGCTCGATATGCTGCATAATGCCGGGGCAAAAAACGTCCACACCGTCGCAGACTGCATCAACTTCGAGTTCTTTGCCCAAAATGTACTTATCAACAAGTATGGCATGCCCCGTTTCAAGCGCAGATGCGGATTTAAGATATCTTTTAAGTGCGTCCGGTTTGGACGCTATTTGCATTTGCCTGCCGCCTAATACATAACTGGGCCGCACAAGCACAGGGTAGCCTATCCTTTCGGCAACCTTTAGTCCTTCTTCCGCCGTGAACACAGCCTGTCCTTTGGGTTGAGGAATGTTTAGTTTTTCCATTATCTTTTCAAAGCAATCCCTATCTTCGGCGTTTTGTATTGCCTCAACGTCCGTGCCTATAATCGGCACTCCAAGATCTGCAAGTTTGTCCGCCAGATTGATTGAAGTTTGACCGCCTAGCGACACAACCACTCCGTCGGGTTTTTCATAAGTGATGATGTTGAGTGTATCTTCAAGTGTCAGTGGCTCAAAATAGAGTTTATCCGAAGTGGTATAATCGGTGGACACGGTTTCGGGATTGTTGTTTATGATAATCGCCTCGTAACCCGCCTCTTTTATCGTCCATATCGCGTGGACGGTGGAATAGTCGAATTCTATACCCTGACCAATTCTTATAGGCCCCGAACCCAGCACGATAATCTTTTTTCCATTCTTTACGACGCTTTCTTGCTCCTCTTCGTATGTGGAATAGAAGTAAGGAACGTAGCCCTTAAACTCACCGCCGCAGGTGTCAATCATTTTGTATACGGGCATAATGCCCAGTTGTTTGCGCAGCAAAAAGATTTCCTTCTCGCTGCTGCGCCACACCATAGCGATATACTTGTCCGAAAAGCCCATTCTTTTGGCTTTTTTAAGCACCTCTGTATCAAAAAGATTTGCCTTGATAACGTACTCATATTCCACGATTTTTCTGATCTTATCAATGAAGAACATATCAATTTTTGTTATCGAAGCAATCATGCCCAAGTCGCCGCCTCTTGCAATAAGCTCCGCAATGGCAAACAGTCTGTCGTCGGTGGCGTCTTTGATATATTCCGTCAATTCGTGACGGCTCCAGTTGTCGAATTTCGGGAGCCAGATATGGAATGCGCCCGTTTCCAGTGAGCGTATGGCTTTAAGTAGACTTTCTTCAAAAGTGCGGCCTATGCTCATAACTTCGCCCGTGGCTTTCATTTGCGTCCCTAGTTTTTTTGACGCGGTTTCAAACTTGTCAAATGGGAATCGTGCCACTTTTGTGACGATATAATCAAGCGAAGGTTCAAACGATGCGGGCGTGTTTGCAAGTTTGATTTCGTCAAGAGTATATCCCACCGCCACTTTTGCCGTGACTCTCGCTATTGGATAACCGCTTGCCTTGCTGGCAAGTGCCGAAGAGCGCGATACCCTTGGATTGACTTCAATAAGGTAATATTTGAAAGAATGAGGGTCGAGCGCAAACTGAATGTTGCAACCTCCCTCGATTTTTAGTTCTCTTATTATTTTTAGTGCCGCCGTGCGCAACATCTGCACTTCTTTGTTCGTCAGCGTTTGTGCAGGCGCGACAACGATGCTGTCCCCCGTATGTACACCGACAGGGTCCAGATTTTCCATGCTGCAAATGCTAACCGCAGTATCCTTTGCATCGCGCATGACCTCAAATTCGATTTCCTTATAGCCTTTTACGCTCTTTTCCACCAGCACTTGACCGACGGGAGAGAGTTTCAAAGCGTTTTTCATAATGGCGGCCAATTCTTCGTCGTTTTCGGCAAAACCGCCGCCCGTGCCGCCCAACGTAAACGCGGGACGCATGATAACGGGATAGCCTATATCCTTGACCGCTGCCAATGCTTCTTCTAGGTTGTAAGTTATGTGCGACGGAATTACAGGCTCGCCGATCCTTATGCACATCTCTTTGAATAATTCACGATCTTCCGCCATTTCGATACTTTCAAGCGACGTTCCGAGTAGTTTAACCCCGCATTCGTCCAATATACCGTTTCTTGCAAGTTTCATTGCAAGGTTGAGCCCCGTCTGTCCTCCAAGTCCCGGGACTATGGCATCGGGGCGTTCTGTTCTCACGATTCTTGCGACGTATTCAAGAGTGAGCGGCTCCATATAAATCTTGTCCGCCATCATTTTGTCCGTCATAATAGTGGCGGGATTGGAGTTTACCAAAATGACTTCATAGCCCTCTTCTTTTAGTGCGATGCACGCCTGAGTGCCTGCATAATCAAATTCGGCGGCTTGTCCTATGACGATAGGACCACTGCCAATGACCATTATTTTTTTTATATCAGTTCTCTTCGGCATAATCTTTTATCCTCTCCTCCATACTGCAAATAAACTTGTCAAAAAGGCGCATATTGCCATTTGGGCCGGGCGCACTGTCGGGATAGAACTGAACCGCAAACATAGCGTTTTTCTGGTCTTCAACTCCTTCAACCGTGCCGTCGAGCAAATCGACGTGCGATACTTTCATCGTGGTTTTCAAAAGGCTTTTCTCGTCGACTGCGTATCCGTGGTTTTGCACCGCAATTTCAATATTTCCGCTTTCGCAATGCTTTATAGGATGATTGCCGCCCCTATGTCCCATTTTCATTTTATAGGTATCCGCACCCAACGCCAGACACATAATTTGATGCCCAAGACCGACGCCGAACATTGGCATTTTGCCCTTTAATTCATGCACAAGTTTTGCAACTTCGGGTACGTCTTTTGGATTGCCGGGACCGTTTGAAAGATAAACACCGTCGGGGCGGAGCGACAATACCTCTTCAGCGGATATATCGTGCGGCACAACCGTGACGTTGCAACCGCGCAAATTGAGTTCCTTTATCATTGAAAACATTATCCCGCAGTCCACGGCAACCACGTTGTAGCGGTGATTTGGTGTGCGGCTGTACCAGCGTTTTTTGCTGCTTGCCCTTTTAACAGCGTCCGTCGGCGGCACATAATTTCTTATGTCTTCCAGTGCCTGCTTCGTTGAGCGATTTTCATCGCATAGCACAGCCGTCATACTGCTGCTTTCGCGTATTATTCCCACAAGTTTTCTTGTGTCGATACCTTGAATGCCGGGAACGCCGTTTTCTTCAAGCAGTTCACCGAGAGTCTTTGTATATCTGAAATTGCTCGGACAGTCGTTGTAATCTCTCACGATTAATGCTTTAAGCCCAAGCGACTTGCTCTCATAATCTTCGTCCGTGACACCGTAACTGCCTATTATCGGATAGGACAACACAATCATTTGATCGGTGTAGCCCAAATCGGATACGATTTCTTGGTAACCTGCCATTGAGGTGTTGAAAACAATCTCCCCAACCGCGCAGTCTTTTGCGCCGAAACCTTCTCCAAAAAAGACTTCGCCGTTTTCAAGCACCAGTTTTCTTACGCGTTTTTCCATATTATTTCTCCGTTTAATATCGTCATTGTGTTTACGCCGTACAATTCATAGCCGTCAAATGGGGTGGATTTTCCTTTTGAAAGAAAATTCCTGCTGTCCACGGTGAATTTCTTTGTTAAATCCAAAACCGCCCAGCCGTCGTCCTTCGGTAGTCCGAAAATTTTTCTCGGATTAACGCTCATTGAGTCTATAAGTCTGCTTAGGCCAATCTTTCCGCTCATCACGAGTTTTGTGTAAAGCAGCGGAAATGCCGTTTCCAAACCGACAATCCCAAAAGCACTGCCACTTAGTCCACGGCTCTTTTCCTCTGCGCTGTGCGGCGCGTGGTCGGTTGCGATAACGTCAATCGTACCATCGTTTAAGCCGTCAATAAGCGCTTGTCTGTCGTCCTCCGCCCGCAGTGGTGGGTTCATTTTGAAGCGACCGTCTTCAAGCAAATCGGAGTCGGTCAAAACAAGATAATGCGGTGCCGTTTCCGCCGTGACGGGTAATCCTTGCCTTTTTGCGTCGCGGATAAGGTTCACGCTTTCTTTTGTAGAAACGTGACAGACGTGATAGCGGCAACCGGTTTTTTCGACAAGTTCCAACTCGCGTTTCAATTGCAACCATTCGCTTTTTGACGAAATGCCTTTATGTCCGTGCGCTTTGGCATAATCGCCGTCATGTATATAGCCGCCAAACAAAAGAGTTTCGTCCTCACAATGGGACGCTATTATTTTGTTGAGTCGTGCGACGATACTCATTGCCTGTCCCATAAGAGCATTGTTTCGGACTCCGTGTCCGTCGTCGCTAAAAGCGATAACGTGCGGCGCAAGGCCCTCTAAATCCGCCAGCGTTTCTCCCTTTTGACCCACCGTCAGTGTGCCGTAAGGATAAACTTTTACGCGGGCATCTCTCTTTATAATTTCTTGTTGAATTTTGAGGTTTTCGACACAATCCGGTGCAGGGTTTACGTTAGGCATGGAAAATAGTGCGCTATAACCCATTTTTGCGGCAGCCGCCGTCGCCGTTGCGATGCTCTCTTTATAAAAAAAACCCGGCTCTCTTAAGTGCGTGTGCACGTCTATGAAACCGGGAACAATACATATTTTGCTGTTTTTGGGGTCAACTTGAGGAGCAACAGAGGGTGGGTTTTTTTTGCAAACACTATACTCGCTGACCTCAACTTCCCCAACAAAGAAACCTCCGTCGGTGTAAAGCGTCGCGCAATCGAAATGTTGCATGCCGTCCTCCTGAAATTTTTTTTATTATATCACACACGCGCGTATTCTACAAATGTTTTATCTATAAAATATTTTTTAATCCTTATTGTGAGTGCTCGTTCCCTCTTCTGTCTTAGATGCCCCCTCTTTCCCCACAAGGGGGTATTTCTCCCACCACTCGAATAA
>CAYIYN010000022.1:0-19134 GCA_964367645.1 uncultured Bacteroidaceae bacterium | reverse complement strand
ACTTTGTTCCGACTTTGTCAAGTTTGGGGATAAGGTCGTCTTTGAGCTGGAACCAAATGCCGGGAGCAATTTCTTCAAGCATTTCGACAATGGTAAGTTTGTTGCCGTGTTCGGCAAGCATCTCGCCTGTTTCAAGTCCGGTCATACCGGAGCCGACTATGACGACGTTTTTATTTTCAAGTTTGACGGAACCGTCAAGAATCTCTGTTGTCGTGAAGACGTTGCTTCCATTCACTCCCGCGATTGAACAAGGTTTGACTGCGACGGCGCCCGTAGCGACGATAACCGCATAGGGTTTGAAAGAGTCTATGATTTCGGGCGTGGCATCAACACCGAGAAGAATTTTCGCGCCTGCGATTTCGGCATTCTTTTTGGCATCGACGGCGCACCAACCGATTTTCTCTTTTTTGGGAGGTTTGTTTGCAAGTTGGATTTGTCCGCCGACTTCATTCGCTTTTTCAAGCACAACGGGTTTAAATCCGCGCTTTGCAAGTATTTCTGCGGCATTAAGACCGCCCATGCCTGCACCGACTATGACAACGACTCTGCCGTTGCCGTCTTTTTTGAGTGCGCTGTATTCCTTTTCGTGACCAACTGACGGGTTGACAGAGCAACCGCCGTAGCCGCCGAAGTAGGCATTATCTTGCATGCTTTGGATGCAATATAAGCAGCAGATGCAGCGTTTTATCTCGTCGCTTCTGCCCGACTGCGCCTTTTCGGCAAAGTGAGGGTCGGCGATATGAGGTCTGCCAAGTCCGACAAAATCTTGTATGCCGTCTTGCAGTTGCTGCTCCGCCTGTTCCGGCGTACGGATAAGGTTTGCAGCGATAATCGGAATTTTTACTTCCTTTTTTATTGCCGCAGCCATATATTTTCTCCAGCCGAGTTCAAAAGACGTGGGTTCAAGCCAATAGTTGAATGTGTCATATGCAGCGGAGGACACGTCTATCGCGTCCACACCCATTTTTTCTATTGCTTTTGCGTATTCCACGCCCGTTTTGAGGTCGTAACCTTTGTCGGGCTTTCCGATATAAGAATAGCATTCATCCGCGCTTAGACGCACGATAATGGGATAATCTCCGCACGCTTTTCTGATACCTTCAACGATTTCTTTCAAAAAACGCAGGCGGTTATCAAAACTGCCGCCGTATTCGTCCGTGCGGTGATTGGTATTCGGCGACAAAAATTGTTGAATAAGATAACCGTGAGTTGCGTGAAGTTCCACACCGTCAACGCCGGCTTTTTTGCAGCGGACTGCGCCGTCGACAAACTGCTGAACAAGCTCTTTTATTTCTGAATGTTTAAGTGCGCGCACCTTGCTGTTTGCAAAATAACTTTCTTCGCAAGCGGATGCCGAAACGGTTTTGAATGTAAGCTGCTTTTCATTCATCTTTTTGCCGACAACAGGGGAAACTTTGAAAAGCATTTGGGGGAAAGACTTTACGACGCGGGTGCAGGCTATGCAAAGCGGCACCGTTTTTATGAGCAGACCGATGTTTTGTCTGCCCGGATGATGCAATTGAACAAACAGTTTTGTGCCGTATTTATGTATGCGGTCGGCAAATTGTTTGAGTCCGTCGATTTGATAATCGTGCGAAACTCCCAGTTGAGCAAAAGCTCCTGCACCGTGAACATCGTTTACGCGCGTGATTTCGTTGATAATAAGTCCCGTGCCACCCTTCGCGCGCTCTTCAAAATAATCCATCATTTGTTCGGTTGCTTTGCCGTCCAACTGCCCCATACCCATAAGCATAGGTTCCATAACAATACGGTTCTTGATTTCACAGCCGCCTATCTTCATCGGCGTAAAAAGCATTTTGTAATCCATTTCAAACTCCTTATAGCATTCTTAAGTGCGCGCTAAAATAACTAAATCTTGTATTAAGCACGTATATAAATAATCTTATCATACCAAATCGTCATTGTCACCCCCTAAAATGCACAAATTTTCACGCTTTTTGGAGGAAAAAACAAAAAGGTGCAAAGCGCACCTTGATTGTTAAAAATACCTGCCATATCCGGATTTAATTTTTGTTTAGGAAACGTAAGGTTTCACTTATTGAATCCATCATTTAACTCTTTTGAAATTTCCGGTTAGTCTGCCAAGCAACAATTCAAATGGCATGTCGCCTTTTTTGATACCAAAAGGCAAAGTTGCTTCAATAAGTTCAAATATTACGCTATCTTCGCTTTTGCCAACGTAGGCATAATCAACCCTCATGCTCTTTGACATAAAGTTGGCACTCTGGAAGACTTTAAGTCCTTCGTTTTCTGCCGCTTTTATGGCATTTTTCAAATTGGGAACGTAATATTGGACGTGGTGTATCATCTCACCGTGGCGTTTCAAAAACGTTGCATATATATTTTCATCTCCTCTGGTTTGTATAAGTTCAATCGACGTATGTCCCTTCCCGGCGTACCATATTTTGACGTCGCAGTTTTTTCGTTCTCCCAAATAATAAAGTTCAAGCTCGCTGCTGCAAACAAGTTCATACCACTTTTTTATGCCAAGCAATTTTGAATAGTAATCGCTTGCTTTTTCAATGTCTTCTACTATAAACGCTACGTGTGCAATTTTTCCTACTTTCATAATAACCTCTCAAAGTAACGGCGAAATTTGCTTGTACAATTGCCCGATATAAAATCATACTAACACGGCGAACTTAGTCAGTCAAATTCAAATTGATTATTGTTTTACAAAATAAAGCAAACTCGGTGTTAACCTTGATTTGGTTCTTCTAGCCGTAAACATACAAAAAATCCCCCTAAAACGTACGGTAAAATAATCAAATGTACAGAAAAAAATACTTCTGCAATTTTTTGACATTATAACGGTTCAAACGGCTCGATTTCAAAAATATTTGCTATATCCAAATTTTGGTGATATAATCATTAAAAATATTTTAGAGGTAAAAATGGACGTTATCATTGTCGGATTGGGTTCGGTGGGAATCAACCTCACAAAGACGCTTTCTGAAGAGGGTCACAATGTTATTGTCATAGACACAGACAACAACAGGGTCGACGACGCTGTAAACCGCTATGACGTAACGGGCGTTGTTGGCAACTGCGTCAGTCATAGCGTGCTTAAAGAGGCTCGCGTTTCAGACACGGATGTGCTTATCGCCGCAACCAGCCAGGACGAACTTAACATTTTGTGCTGTATAATCGCAAAACGTTTGGGCGTAAACAAAACCATATCTCGCATAAGCAAAAACGACTATTTTGAACTTTACGATTCCGACAACGAACTGGGTATTTCTTTGATGGTAAATCCTCAATACGAAACGGCTATGGAAATCATCCGAATTCTACGCTTCCCTTCGGCAATCAAAGTCGACCAATTCTCCGAAGGCAAGGTTGAACTTGTAGAATTTAAAATTACTGCCGATTCGGAACTTGTGGGTGTGCAATTAAACAAACTTTCCGACGTTGTCAAAAACCGAGTGCTGATTTGCGCTGTGGAGCGCGGCGAAACGGCTATAATTCCTGACGGAAATTTTGTCATTGAAGCAGAAGACAGGCTGTACGTCACAGCAGTGAAAAAACAAATATCCGCTTTTTTCAAAGAACTTGGCTTGTCGGGAAAGACAAGAAAAATTTTAATAGTCGGCGGTTCAAGAACGGCAATGTATTTGTGCCAAAATTTAGACAAATACGGTTTTAGCACAAAAATCATAGAAAAAGACCCTGAAAAATCACGTGAACTATCGGAAAGCCTTGCACATACGGAGGTTATTTTAGGCGACGGAACAAATCAAACTCTGCTTCTTGAAGAAGGAATCAACACCGCAGACGCATTTGTGGCTTTGGGCGACAGCGACGAACAAAACATTATTATGAGCATGTTCGCTTTGTCAAATAAGGTCAAAAAAGTAATAACCAAAATTGATCAAATAAGTTATTTTAAAATGCTGCAAAACAGTGGTATTGACAGCGTTGTTTCAACCAAAAATGCCACCGCTGACCAAATTATCAGATTTGTCAGGACGATAGGAAACACCAAAGGAAGTCAAGTTAAATCTCTGTTCCATATTATCAACGATAAAGCCGAGGCATTGGAATTCAGCGTGGATAACAACTTCAAAGGAAGCGGTGTGACGCTTTCACAACTTGAACTTAAAAAGAACCTTCTTATCGCCGGAATATTCCGAGATAACGTGCTTATAACTCCTTCGGGCAAGGACACCATCGAAAAAGGCGACAGCGTCATAGTCGTAACGCTCAACGAAGGGCTTGACGATTTGAACGATATATTGAACTAGTATGAATTATAGACTGACAGGATACGTTTTGGGGCAAATTGCCTTGATTAGCGGAGGATTGCTTCTGATTCCCCTGTTTATGTCCATCGGTTTCGGTGACGGCACAGTCCACGCTTTTGGTCTGACTATTACAATCTGTATAGTTTTAGGCGCGCTGGGAATGTTATGCCGCCCTGCCCGCGATAAGCGTGATATGAAACCCGCATGCGGATTAATCATCTGTGGTCTTGCTTGGATTTTGATTAGCATAATCGGTTGTATACCTTTTGTTGCTTCAAGATATATTCCGTCGTTTACGGATGCTTTGTTTGAATCCGTTTCCGGTTTTACGACAACCGGAGCAACCATAATAAAAGACGTGGAAGCCTTGCCCAAATCACTTCTGCTTTGGCGTGCATTAACTCAATGGATAGGTGGCATGGGAGTTCTTGTGCTTATCATTGCAATACTTCCAAAAAACGACCGAATGGCAACTCAACTTGTAAAAGCCGAAATGCCCGGACCTCAGTTTGGCAAACTGGTGAGCAAATTACGTTTTACTGCGCAGATTTTGTATGCAATGTACGTTGTTTTGACAATTTTGTTGATTGCAATTCTCTGCATTTTGAAAATGCCGTTTTTTGACAGCGTCTGTCACGCATTTACAACCGCTTCAACCGGCGGTTTTTCCATCAAAAACGCTTCGATTGGCGCATATAATTCCGTTGGTATTGACGTCACCATAACGATATTTATGCTGATATTCTCTGTCAACTTCAACGTCTATTATTTGATAATTGTCGGGCAAGTACTAAAAGCGCTCAAACATGAAGAAACAATAGCCATGTTTGCGATTTATATTTTAGGCACTGCCGCAGTTGTGATATGTCTTGCGATTCCGTCAACTTATGCTACCCTTGCCGATACAGTGCGATACTCGGCGTTTCAAACCGCCTCGATTATGTCAACAACAGGCTTTGCAACGGCAAACTACACCGTTTGGCCGGTTTTTTCGCAAGTGTCGTTGCTCGTCCTTATGTGCATAGGCGGTTCAGCATCGTCAACTGCCGGCGGAATGAAAGTGTCAAGGGTCTTAATTTTAGCGAAATCTTCATTTTTAGGCATAAAAAAAACTCTCTCTCCCAGATCGGTCTATACCCTAAAAATGGACGGCAAACCTCTTCCGCAAGGCATAATTGACAACACTCAAACTTTCTTCATCATATATATTTTAACGATTGTGTTATCCACTCTTTTGATATCTGTTTCTAAATCGGTGCATAATCCGGAAGGATTGGTTTCCAATATTAGCGCGGTAATCGCCTGCCTAAATAATGTCGGACCGGGCTTAGGGTTTGTCGGTCCCGCATCAAATTATTCGGCACTTGCAACGCCCGCAAAACTTATATTGTGTTTTGATATGCTGATTGGCAGGTTGGAAATCTTTCCTATACTTTTGCTTTTCTATCCAAAAGCCTGGAAAAAAGTGTAAATCTGTTATAATCAAGTTTTGTATAATCATTTCCAAACAAATGCAGAAGCAACTATTTTAATTTTTCTCAAAAAATATATTGAGGACACTATGTGCTTGCGCGACCAATCAGCATATGATATATTGAATTTAGCGCAATAGACGCGCAAATTTACCTGAGGAGAACATTTATGGGAGTTATATCAAAACCAGTAGGTTGTTTGCTGAAAATTGTAATTACAATAGTCGTTATCGTCGCACTTATTGGCGGTGCCGTTCTCGTTGTGCTTAATCTTACTCCCGCAAAGTTAGGCTTGGCGGATACGGAAATTTATGAAGGTCAGACTCTGCGTACTATGGGACTTGCCGATGCAAAACTTCTTGACATAATCAAATTTATCAAGAGTTTCGAAACTGTAAACGAAGACGATATAGTAAAAAACAAACCTAATGCGGAAGCAGACGGATTAGCGGCAAAGAACAATACTCAAGGCAGTTCAATCCCTGTTGACGGAGAAACGGGCGAGCCGGATTATTCTGCTATACTTTCGGGTGAAGTCACCTATGACGCTCATTATCGAATTTCCTATAACGACACAACTCTGGCATACATATTTAGCGAAATCGTAAGTAAAGCCAACGACGAGGCAAGCGCAGACGACAGCTTAAAATATCTTGCCGATTTAGGAGCGGATTTTGAAGAAATCACCATCGCAAAATTGCCGGACGGAAAAGCGGAACTGCGACTTGTCGCATCAATCAATCTCAGCTCTATAAAAGCGGAAGTCGAGAATGCTCTCGGTCCGCTCGGCAGTATTATCAATATTCCCGAGAAAGTTTATCTTGTGTCTTATCAAACGATAGAGGTTGAATCTGTCGGCACGGAAGAAATCAAAGCGGGCGTTATCAAATGCACATCGAAAGAGTTGCGCATAAACGACCAAAACAATGCTGTCGCATCTGCTATATTTGCGGTTCTAGCTGCAAAAGCCTCGGATGAATCCGAAGAAAATACAGGGAACAACGTGGACACAGTCAACGGCAAAATCGGCGAAGGTTTCAGTTCGTTTGTAAGTAACCTTGGAAAAGTTGGCACGGCCGATGTGGCAGAAGACGGAAAAACCGTGACAGGCAATACGGTCTATGGCAACGACGGAATGTCCGATCACGTTTTGACGCTTATCACAAACGTTGCACTACCCTAAGCCTAAACTTTTTTCTAAACAAGTTACATTTTTAAGTGACTGTAAAAACTGAAAACTAATAACTAATAAAGCCCCGAACTTGAATAAGTTGTGGGGCTTTTTATGTTAAAATTGTTTCTGAATTTATGTTTTTTGTAAAAGTTGATGCGCTTTATTTATAATCTGCAAATTTTTGCTGTTAACTTTTGTTCGGTTCAATATGAAGGATATTACGCCAAACCGTTTTGAAGTTTATAAACTTGAACGGTATTTTTAAGCAGCATAGCAACAGTCATCAAACCCACTCCGCCCGGAACGGGCGTGATATACGAGCATTTAGGAGCCACGTTTTCAAAGTCCACGTCACCGCAAAGTTTGCCGTTTTCGTCGCGGTTCATGCCAACGTCTATAACGACAGCTCCTTCTTTAACCATATCGGCTTTTAGATATTTACCCTTGCCGATAGCGACACAAACTATGTCTGCGCGTGACGTTATATCTTTCAAGTTTTCGGTCTTTGAATGACAAATGGTGACGGTTGCATTTTTGTCAAGCAATAACTGGGCAAGAGGTTTCCCCACAAGATTGGAACGGCCGATAACCACGGCGTTTTTGCCTTGTAACGAAATGGCATAGTGGTCAAGTAATTTCATGCAACCATACGGTGTGCAAGGTATCACTTCGGGTTGACCCGTCCACAACTTGCCCTTTTGAACGTAGTGGCAGCCGTCCACATCCTTATCCGGATTTATCGCTTCCAAAAGTTTTGCCTCATTTAAGTGTTTTGGCACGGGCAGTTGCAATATTATGCCGCTGACTTTTTTGTCATCGTTCAGTTCGCGGATTTTGCCAATAACCTCATCGAAAGTGCTGTCGGCGGGCAATTTTTCCAAAACCGAGTCCATACCCACTTCGGCACAAGCGTTGATTTTGTTTCTAACGTACACTTGGGAGGCAGGGTCATCACCCACCAAAATGACAGCAAGTCCGATAGGGACGCCGATTTTTTCAATCGGCAGTGCGGCTATCTCGGCTTTTACCTCGTCGCGCGTAAGTTTTGACACAAGTTTTCCATCAATGATTGTCATATAGTTTGTCCTTTTCAAATAATATTTTAATTCGCACGAGGATTTGTGATTTTAATTATTTACGTATGTTGTGTTTTTTTGGATAACGTCGTGAGCGCCGCCTTCGGTGATGGAAATGGCGGAAACAAGCGTCATTTTTGCGTTCTTGTGGAGTGTGGCTATATCCGTTGCGCCGCAGTTGCACATAGTGGATTTCACTTTGTATAGGCTCTTGCCGACGTTATCTTTCAAACGGCCGGCATAAGGTACATAACTGTCCACGCCCTCTTCAAAACTGAGTCCGCTCTTTCCGCCGAGGTCGTAACGCTGCCAGTTTCTAGCACGGTTGCTGCCCTCTCCCCAATACTCTTTGACGTAGTTGCCGTTTATGACAAGTTTGTTTGTGGGGCTTTCGTCAAAGCGGGCAAAATATCTGCCCAGCATCAAAAAGTCCGCGCCCATGGCAAGTGCGAGCGTCATATGATAGTCTTGCACAATCCCGCCGTCGGAGCAGATAGGAATATATACTCCCGTCTTTTCATAGTATTCATTTCTTGCGGCGGCAACCTCTATAAGCGCACTGGCTTGTCCTCTGCCGATGCCTTTTTGTTCGCGCGTGATGCAGATTGAACCTCCGCCGATACCGACCTTTATAAAGTCCGCGCCACTTTCGGCAAGGAACAAAAATCCCTCTCTGTCAATGACGTTTCCGGCACCGATTTTTATTTTATCGCCGTAGTTTTTTCTGACGTATTCCAAAGTCTTTTTCTGCCATACGGTATAACCTTCTGAACTATCAATGCAAAGCACGTCAACTCCCGCTTCAATCAGTGCGGGAATACGCTTTTCATAATCTAGCGTGTTGACGCCTGCGCCGACCATATATCTCTTGTGCTCGTCAAGCAGTTCTTCGGGATTCTCTTTGTGCTGCGAATAGTCTTTTCTGAAAACCAAATACAAAAGTTTTCCGTCGTCGGAAACAATCGGAATGGAATTTAATTTATGCTCCCAAATTATATCGTTTGCCTCAATCAAAGAGGTGCTGGCAGGCGCTGTGATGAGTTTTTTAAGTGGAGTCATAAATTCTTTGACTTGCATATCAAGCGGCATACGGCTGACACGGTAATCGCGGCTTGTGACAAGCCCCGCAAGTTTGCCGTTAGAAGTGCCGTCATCGGTCACCGCCATAGTGTTGTGCCCTTTTCTTGCAAGCAAATCCAAAACGTCGGCAAGGGTGCTTTCAGGTGTCAGATTGCTGTCGGAAACGACAAATCCCGCCTTATAACTTTTTACACGGCGCACCATTTCCGCCTCGTTTTCAATTGATTGGGAGCCGTATATAAACGATATGCCCCCCTCGCGCGCCAGTGCGATTGCAAGCGTATCATTACTGACGGACTGCATAATCGCGGAAGTGAGCGGAATGTTTATGGATAACGACGGTTTTTCGCCTTTTTTGAATTTGACAAGCGGTGTCATAAGTGACACTTTTGCCGGAATGCAGTTTTCGTCGGTGTAACCGGGTATCAACAGATATTCATTAAACGTTCTGGACGGTTCGTTGAAATATTTTGCCATATGTTCCTCCTATTTGAAATATTCGACAGCACTGTCGAATAACTTAGTATCATAATTGCCGGGCATATTGAGATATAGTCCCTTGCCCGTTCTTTCGCTGTGTCCCATTTTGCCTAAAACTTTGCCGTCGGGAGAGGTTATACCCTCAATCGCCCACACGCTGTCATTGGGATTGAAACGTACGCTTGATGTTGCGTTCCCGTCCGTATCGACGTATTGGCTGAAAATTTGTCCGTTAACTTGCAGTTTTTTCAACCATTCGGCATTACACAAAAATCTACCTTCGCCATGCGATACGGGCACGTTTACGATGTCACCGACGCTCATTTTGTTAAGCCACGGCGACTTGACGGACGTGACGGCGGTTCTCACAATCATAGACTGGTGCCGTGCGATGGTGTTAAAGGTCAAAGTTGGTTCATCGGGTTTTGTTTCAACAATTTCTCCGTAGGTTAAAAGTCCCAGTTTTATAAGTGCTTGAAAACCATTGCAGATGCCTGCCATAAGTCCGTCGCGGTTTTTGATAAGGTCGTGTACGGCGTCTTTTACGGTGTTGTTTCTGAAAAATGCCGTTATGAATTTTGCACTGCCGTCAGGTTCGTCGCCGCCGCTGAAACCGCCGGGGATAAACACTGCCTGCGATGATTTGATTTTGTTTGCAAACTCGTTCACCGATTTGTTAAGTGCGTCTGCGCTTAAGTTCTTGACAACAAATATTTCCGCTTCGCCGCCTGCGCGCGCGATTGCTTTCGCACTGTCGTACTCGCAGTTTGTTCCGGGGAATACGGGTATCAAAAACCTTGGCTTTGCGACACGAATTGAGGCGTGTTTCGGCTCCGACTTTTCTCCCTCTCTGCCTTTAAAAAGCGAAGGAATAACATCGGAATTTTGGCTTTTGACGTTGCATGGATAAACACTTTCCAGTTTGTTTTCATATTGAGAAAACACTTCTTCGTAATTCATTTTTTCTGCGCCTAGACAAAACGCTAAATCTGCCGTAATCATGCCAAGACACTTCGCGCCGTCAATGGATTTATCCGCCTCGACAACAAACGCAATTCCCATATCGCCAAAGAGCGTGTCAAGCGATACGTTATCGTCAAATTTAAAACCGTAGCGATTGCCGAAAGACATTTTCAAAATGCAGTCGGCAACGCCGTTAAAGCCTGCTACGTACACGGCTTTGATTATTCCCTGATTTTTCAATTCGTAAATCGCATTGAATTTAGAAAGCAAATCTTCGGTATTCACAAGACCGTCCGCGCCGCTTTCGGGTTTTATCAGATAAACCTTGTTGCCGACTTTTTTGAATTCGGGAGTGATTATATCACTAAGTTTTGCCGTGGTCACCGCAAAAGAAACAAGTGTGGGTGGCACGTCGATATGTTCAAACGTACCGCTCATACTGTCTTTGCCGCCAATGGCTGCAAGTCCCAAATCCTTTTCCGCGCGGTATGCGCCAAGCAATGCGGCAAGCGGCTTGCCCCAACGCTCGGGAACATTGTTGGGTTTTTCAAAATACTCTTGAAAAGTCAGATAGATATCTTTGTACGGCGCACCCGCTGCAATAAGTTTTGCAACGCTTTCAACAACCGCGCGGTAACCTCCCAAAAAGCAATCTCTTTCACTCAAGTACGGATTAAACGCCCAACTCATAAGCGAGCAGGTATCAGTATCGCCCTTTTCAACGCTGACTTTGTGCACCATAGTTTGAATTGGCGTGTTTTGGTATTTTCCGCCAAACGGCATAAGCACTGTGCCTGCCCCGATTGTGGAGTCAAAATGTTCCCAGAGTCCTCTGCCTAAGCAAGTATTAAGATTGTTTGCCAAAGAGAGTAAACCGCTACAAAAGTCCGAAACGTGGGTTTTATCTTTCATTTTAGGCTGTTTAACAGCGGCTACGGTGTGTTTCACCGCACCGTTGCTGTTTAAAAATTCACGCGAAACGTCAACGATAATTCTGCCGTTCCACTTCATTTTAAGGCGTTTTTCTTCAGTCACGACCGCAACGGGAGTGGCTTCCAAGTTTTCCTCATTTGCAAGAGATATAAATTTTTCCGCATCTTCTTTTGCAACGACGACAGCCATTCTTTCTTGCGATTCGCTGATTGCAAGTTCGGTTCCGTCAAGCCCGTCGTATTTTTTTGGCACGGCGTTTAAGTTGATTTCAAGTCCGTCGGCAAGTTCGCCTATTGCCACGGATACGCCGCCTGCGCCAAAGTCGTTGCAGCGTTTTATCAAAAGTGAAACTTCAGAATTTCTGAACAATCTTTGGATTTTGCGCTCTTCGGGTGCATTGCCTTTTTGGACTTCCGAACCGCAGGTTGTAAGGCTCGATGCGCTATGCGCTTTGCTTGAACCCGTCGCTCCTCCGCATCCGTCGCGTCCGGTTTTTCCGCCGAGCAAAATAACAACGTCGCCGCTGATTGGCTCTTCACGACGAACTGAAGACTGTGGTGCTGCGCCGATAACCGCGCCGATTTCCATTCTTTTTGCAACATAACCGGGGTGATAAATTTCATTCACCATACCCGTTGCAAGCCCTATTTGATTGCCGTATGAACTGTATCCTGCGGCGGCTGTTGTGACAATTTTACGCTGTGAAAGTTTGCCTTTTATTGTTTCAGATATCGGCACAAGAGGATCGCCCGCGCCCGTAACGCGCATAGCGGCATAAACGTATGCCCTGCCCGAAAGCGGGTCGCGTATTGCTCCGCCAAGGCACGTTGCCGCACCGCCGAAAGGTTCGATTTCCGTTGGGTGATTATGCGTTTCGTTTTTAAAAAGCAACAGCCAATCTTCGTCTTTTCCGTCTACGTTGACTTTGATTTTTACCGTGCAAGCGTTGATTTCGTCGCTTTCGTCAAGGTTGGGCAATTTGCCCTGTTTTTTGAGCACCTTTGCTCCGACAGTCGCAACGTCCATCAAATTTATAGGCTTGTTTTCTCTGCCCAAAAATGCCCTGTCACTCAAATATTCTTCATACGTTTTTTGGGCATTTTTGTCTTCAAACGACACCTTATCAATGGTGGTCAAAAAAGTGGTGTGACGGCAATGGTCGCTCCAATAGGTGTCAATCATGCGAATTTCGGTGATAGTGGGGTCGCGCCTTTCGCTTATAAAATAGTCCCGACAAAACGCTATATCGGCCTCGTCCATTGCAAGCGAATATTTTTTTACAAAAGCCGCAAGACCGACTTGGTCGAGATTTATAAACCCTTTCAACGTTTCAACCGTCGTGGGGATTTTGTATTCTACTTTTAGAGTTTGGGGTTTTTCCGGCGAGGCTTCGCGGCATTCCACGGGATTTATGACATATGATTTGAATTGTTTTGTATCATCGTCGCTGACATCGCCCGTATAAACATAGACTTTTGCAGAATTTACAAGCGGTTTTTCATTTTGAGAAACGATTTGAATGCACTGCGCCGCGCTGTCGGCACGCTGGTCAAATTGACCCGGAAGAGGCTCTACGGCAAAGCATTTACCGCCTTTTAAATCCAAACTTTCGGACGTGTCGTCAAGTTGCGGCTCGGAAAAAATGTTGGATTTTGCCGTCTTGAACAAATCAGCGTCAATGCCTTCGACGTCGTAACGGTTTACCACTCTGAGTGATTTGATCGAAGTGATAGAAAGAAGATTATTGAGGTCCGACAGCAAGGATTTTGCTTCTGCTGCCAGCGACGGTTTTTTCTCGACAAATACGCGGTATACCATTATTTTCTCCGTAATTTCCTTTGTTCTCTTTTGTTCTCTTTTGCTTTATAAATAAATTGAGTTGCTTTTTATTTTTCGGCTTTGAGAGCGCGTGCGCCAATATCCGAGCGCATATACGCGCCTTCAAATTTGATTTTATGCGCGTCCGTGTAAGCGTTTTTGACTGCAGCATCGAGCGTTTTTCCCACAGCGGTGACACCAAGCACACGACCGCCGGACGTGATAAGTTTGCCGTCGGCTCTTGCCGCTCCCGCATAATATATTTCTGATTGCATTCCTTCTGGTACTTCTATGTCAAAGCCTTTTTTGTACGACAAAGGATAGCCCGATGAGGCAAGAATCACACAGCAAGCGCAATCATCGGAAAATTTAACTTCGGTGTCTTGAAGATTTTCGTTTCTGCAAGCGAGCATAACGGTAAGCAAATCGCTTTCCATAAGCGGAAGCACAACCTGTGTTTCAGGGTCGCCGAATCGACAGTTATATTCAATGACTTTCGGGCCGTCTTTTGTGAGCATAAGTCCAAAATACAGACAGCCTTTGAAAGTTCTGCCCTCTTTGTTCATAGCCTCGATTGTCGGCACAAAAACTTCTATAATGCACCTATCGACAATTTCTTTTGTGTAAAAAGGATTGGGCGCTATTGTTCCCATACCGCCGGTATTTAGGCCTTTGTCGCCGTCCAGCGCGCGCTTATGGTCCATGCTCGACACCATAGGTTTCACCGTTTTGCCGTCGGTAAATGCCAAAACGGACACTTCCGGTCCGCTCAAAAATTCTTCAATGACAACGGTGTTTCCACTGTCGCCGAAGACCTTTTCTTGCATCATGGATTTGACCGCATCCACGGCTTTTTCGCGCGTTAGGGCGATAATTACGCCTTTTCCCAGTGCCAATCCATCGGCTTTTATCACTACGGGAATTTTGCAAGTGGCTATATAATCGAGCGCGCATTGCACATCGTTAAAAATTTTATAATCGGCAGTTGGAATGCCATAACGCTTCATAAGGTTTTTTGAAAACGCTTTGCTGCCTTCGATTATCGCTGCGTTTTTATTTGGTCCAAAGCAAGGTATACCAGCCTTTTCGAGTTCGTCCACAGCGCCCAAAACCAAAGGATCGTCGGGGGCAACAACGGCAAAATCTATTTTGTTTGTTACGGCAAATTGCACAAGAGAAGGAATATCCTTTGCGCCTATCGGCACACAAGTGGCATCAAGTGCGATACCGCCGTTTCCGGGCAGAGCAAAAATCTCCGTGACTTTCGGATTTTGTTTGAGTTTTTTTATTATGGCGTGCTCTCTGCCGCCGCTTCCGACAACCATTATTTTCATAGTAGGATTTTTTTATTGTTCAGGTATTTTAATGCCTTAAAGGAGTGATTTCGGTTTCACAATTATATTGATTTTTATAAACACTTACAATTCTTGCGGTTTTGTTGTTTGCCCGTTATCAATGGTGGAAAAGTCTTATTCCCGTAAACGCCATTGCAATACCCAGTTCGTCCGCGGTGTTAATTACGATATCGTCACGCACAGAGCCGCCCGGCTGAGCAATAAAACCTACGCCGCTTTTATAAGCGCGCACGACGTTGTCGTCAAACGGAAAAAACGCGTCAGAGCCAAGCGACACTCCGCTGATACCTTTTAGATAGGCTCGCTGTTCGTCCTTTGTAAAAGGTTCGGGACGGGAGGCAAAATATTTTTTCCACACGTTATCACCGAGAACATCATCGCTATCTTCAGAAAGGTATATGTCTATTATGTTGTTTTTTTCTGGTCTGCCGACACCGTCGGCAAACACTAAATTAAGCACCTTGTCCGCTTGGCGAAGATGCCATAAATCCGCTTTTGAACCGGCAAGCCGCGTGCAGTGTATTCGCGATTGCCCTCCTGCGCCAACTCCTATTGCCTGCCCGTCAACGGCAAAGCAAACGCTGTTGGACTGGGTGTATTTCAATGTTATAAGCGCGATAATCAAATCGGTTTTTGCACTGTTTGTCAACTTCGCTTTTGTCACAACGTTTTCAAGCAAAGTATTGTCAATTTTGGAAAAGTTTCTTCCTTGCTCAAACGTGATTCCGAACACTTGCTTACATTCTCTTTCCTGCGGAATATAGTCGGCGTCGATTTTAACGATGTTGTATGCGCCTTTTTGTTTTGCAGATAAAATTTCCAGCGCTTCACAGGTATAGCCCGGGGCAATTATGCCGTCGCTTACTTCCCTTGAAATGATTTTTGCCGTTATAGCGTCGCAAGTGTCAGAAAGAGCAATCCAATCGCCGAATGACGACATTCTATCCGTTCCGCGCGCCCTTGCGTATGCGCACGCAAGAGGGCTGTCGTCAATGCCGTCTATGTCGTCGACAAAACAGGATTTTTTAAGTTTTTCGGGAAGAATCCTGCCTATTGAAGCAGAAGTTGGGGATACGTGTTTGAAAGAAGTTGCGGCACACTCGCGCGTTGCCATCTTGATTTCTTTGACTAGTTGCCAAGAGTTGAATGCATCCAAAAAGTTTATATATCCCGGTCTTCCGTTCAATATTTCAATCGGTAATTCGCTGCCGTCAGCCATATAAATGGAAGCGGGTTTTTGATTTGGATTGCACCCGTATTTCAATTCGTATTCTTTCATAACTGTTTTTTCCTGTCAGTCGTCAATATGATGTGTTCCCCCGATAAAGGGGTTTATGTGCCTTATTTGATATGTTTATTTATGAGATTGGATTTTTTCTCGCCGGTTTTAAGATTTATATAAGCAACGTAAAGAGAGATTTTGTTGTCGGTGTTAAGACTGTCCCAAATTGCGGAAGTCATCTCCTCCAAACTGCCCTTGATTTCAATTCTTTCAGGCTCACCTAAAAACGTAGGGACAGGATTTCCGTCACACTGATAAGTATGAATAAAATGCCCCACTCCGCTTATTGGCTCATACGAGAAATTGTAGCGGTTGCAGGCACTGCCCTTTTTGTCCGCCGATTTCAAAATATTGAATTTGTAGTTATAACCGCCGTCTGTCAAATCAAGCAGGCCGCTGATTCTGGGTGTATAGTTCGGCGCGTCCGATTCAAAAGTGCGCAATGTCAAAGCGTTTTCAAAACTGTTTCCTGCGATAAGCGCGTCATAGATAGTTTCAGTTTGGTCACCGTTTGTCACAATCCATTTGTCCCATACTTTTTTGACGGGCGAATATATAATGAGCGAGGGATCCGACACCTTGCTTTCATCAAAAGGATAAATGGTGACTTCGTCGCCTTTCTGAGCAAATATTCGGTTGCGACTGTTCTCGCTTCTGCCCATAATAAAATAAGCAAAAACCGCACAATTTGAGGCAGGCGATTTTCCTATGATGATACCCCTGCCCGGATAAGTGTTTGAACAAAGCAGATTTTCAATTTTGTTCACTTCGTAGTTGTCCATTGTATATCTCCAAAAACTTTATCAAAATCCGTACGGTTTTTTTGTTTTGCTAAACTATGGTTTGATTTCAATCTACCGTCGCTTGATTTAACTCTTTATATGGCTCTTTGATTGGCGCAGTGCAGAACATACTTCTTGAACCGCGCGCGGCAATATTATCCATTCCGCCTCTTCCATAACTCTTTTTTGCAGTATTTGCGGCGTGTCGTCCGCTTTGACCTCAACTTGCTTTTGAACGATAATTTTGCCGCCGTCGGTAACTTCGTTCACAAAATGCACGGTTGCGCCGGTTATATTGTCGCCGCATTTAAGAACGTCTTCGTGAACTTTAAGTCCGTAGAAACCGTTGCCGCAATGCGCGGGGATTAAAGATGGGTGAATATTTATTATGCGGTCGGGATACTGGCTGACAAAGTTTGCGCTTAGCACAGTCATAAATCCCGCCAAAACGATAATGTCAACGTAGTTTGCCGTTAGTTCTCTAAGTATTTTAGACTCAAAATCGCCTTGATTTCTGCACGATTTTTTTTCTAAAACGACGCTTTTGATTCCTGCTGATTCAGCACGTTTAAGGGCGTATGCGTCCGCTCTGTTGCTTATGACCAGCACGATATCTCCGTCTGGGATTTCTCCGTTTTTCTTGGCATCTATAAGAGCCTGCAAGTTTGTGCCGCCTCCGCTCACAAGTACGGCAATTCTCAGTGGTTGTTTCTTACTTATTTTTGGCATCAAATTAACACAACTCCGTCTTTCGATTTTATTATATTGCCTAATACGTAGGCATTTTCTCCGTAACTTCTTAGGATTTCAAGAGCTTTCTCCTTGTCTTCTTTTGCCACGACGACACTCATTCCGACGCCCATGTTGAAGGTATTGTACATATCCCTTTCGGGGACGTTTCCTTTTGTTTGCAAAAGTTTGAATATGGGGAGAATTTTGACGTCAGATTTACGGATTTCAGCACCGTATCCACTTGGCAGTGAACGCGGTATATTTTCAAAAAATCCGCCGCCGGTTATGTGGCTTACCGCCTTTATCTTGACTTTTTCAAAGAGTGCGAGCATAGGCTTCACGTAAATGCGCGTTGGCGTAAGCAATGTTTCACCGAGCGATTTCCCATCAAGTTCATCCAAAGGAGTTTTCAAATCGGCTTTTTCAACGTCGAAAATTTTTCTCACAAGCGAAAAGCCGTTGCTGTGAACTCCGCTTGAAGGCAGAGCCAAAATTATGTCGCCTTCTTTTACGGCGTTTTTGTCCAAAATTTTGTCCTTGTCAACAACTCCGACAGAGAAACCTGCAAGGTCGTATTCGTCTTGAGGATAAAATCCGGGCATCTCGGCAGTCTCGCCGCCGATAAGCGCAGAACCCGACTGCACACAACCTTCGGCAACACCTTTCACGATGTCTGCAATTCGCTCCGGCACGTTTTTGCCGCATGCGATATAATCCAAAAAGAACAAAGGTTTGGCGCCGCAACAAATGACGTCGTTGGCGCACATAGCAACGCAATCGATGCCGATTGTGTCGTGCTTATCCATCAAAAATGCAATCTTGAGTTTGGTGCCGACTCCGTCCGTACCGCTGACCAAAACGGGCTTTTTTATGCCTTTCAAATCCAGTTCATACAAGCCGCCGAAACCGCCTATATCGGTGAGCGCACCTGCAGTCATTGTCTTTGCAATATGGGACTTCATAAGTTCCACCGCTCTGTATCCGGCTGTGATATCAACTCCCGCCTCTTTATAGCTATCGCTGAAAGATTTTCCCATAAATCCACCCACGTGTTTATCTCTTGTTTAAGTCCGCATCTTTATCAAGCACCGCGGTCATATCTTTTTCCCGCTTTTCTGCGAGTTTTTTTGTTAGCGTATCGTCGTTTAATGCCAAGATTTGAACGGCAAGCAAAGCAGCGTTAGCCGCGCCGTCGATTGCTACCGTTGCAACTGGTATACCGCTTGGCATTTGAACGGTGCTTAAAAGCGCATCCAAACCGTCAAGCGAAGAAGATTTTATCGGAATTCCGATAACGGGCAGAGTGGTTGATGCCGCTATCGAACCTGCAAGATGTGCGGCTTTGCCCGCCGCGGCGATAATCACGCCAAAACCGTTTTCATATGCACCCTTAGAAAACGCGAGAGTTTGCACAGGGGTGCGGTGTGCGGACAAAATATGAGCCTCGTAGGGAACGTTGAATTCGTTCAATAAATCGATTGCCTTTTGCACAATCGGCAGATCGCTGTCGCTGCCCATTACGATTCCGACTTTTTTCATATATCCTCCTCGCCGCCACAAAGCGGAGATTTTATAAACGGCACAAAAAAAGCAGAATTGCACGCAATTCTGCTTTCAAGAGTCAACCAACACAACCCAAACGGCACACTGAATTGCCGCAACGAACCATTCCGTAACGAAAAATCACAAAATGTTGAGTCTTTAACCTTTCCATATATACAC